>CAZOVL010000033.1:0-26715 GCA_964583185.1 uncultured Bacteroides sp.
GCTTTTACTCCATGCTTAACGACTAAAAACACATAAAAAGGATTATCTTTAAGACTAGAAATACACTTTTTACAATTATGCTCAGTAAATACCACCAAAGGAAAAATTGTATTAAAGAGATAGTAATAACTCTCTTTATATTATTAACCATTCCTTTATACTCTCAAAACATAACAGTTAGACCCATTCCTTCATTAGATAAACTTCCTGTTAATGCCATTCATCGAATTTTTCAAGATAGTGATGGATATATGTGGTATGGTACTTTTAATGGGTTGTGTAGGTATGATGGTTATAATATTCGAGTTTTTCGCTCCGACTTGTTTCATCCGGGATTATTAGCCGATAATTATATAACATACATTGTTGAAGATACAGAAAAAAACATTTGGTTTGGAACGATGAAAGGAGCCTATGTCTTGGATAAATCAACCTATCAGATTAGAAGGGTGGATTTACAAGAATCTTCCTCTAAAAATGTTTTTACAATACACGTAACAAATGATGGAACAATATGGATTAGTGTTTCCGGAGCACTTTTTAGATTTAAATCCGATGGTACATTGATCAAGAGATACAAAATTGAATATAATAATACGCCTGAATTTGTTTATATAGTTTATGAGGATAAGGATGAGAATTTATTAATATCCATAACAAAAGGAGGTATGTATAAGTTGAATAAAGAAATAGATACCTTTGAACCTTATTTTTATAATTCAGAATATAGAGACATTGAACGAATCATTTGGGACGAAACGAATGGTTATTATTGGTTAGGAACCTGGGGGAAGGGAATTATTCGGTTTAACCCCAAAAGTACATCATCCGATTCAGTATATGTATCTCAGCCCTTACCTGTTGATATTAATGGGGAATCGATTGGGGATATTTATCATATGGTTCAAGATGATGTGTTTCATTACATTTGGGTAACTACTTTTAAAGATTTATTTGTTTTTCGTATTAATCCTTTGGGAAAGCTTGAACAAGTTGATACTTCCTCATTCTTGACTTCCGGAAATAAAATGCTCTATGAAATTTGCAAGGATAAAGAAGGAAAGCTTTGGGTGTCAGCCTTTGATAGTGAAAGTTTTATCATAGAAATTCGTGATTATTTGGAGCAAAAGTATGCTTTTAAAGGTTTGAGAAATCGTATTTCTGCTAATCCGGCAATAAATTCATTTTGTTTAGAGGGAGATTCTATTATGTGGTTGTCTCAAGAACGATATGGTCTTTGTTTGTATAATCTGCTAAACGATGAAGTAACTCATTATTCGGAATTTTTAGAAACTCGTAATCTGCCATTTTGGGAAATATCTTCTTTTGCATATTCTCAAGCATTAGGGAAAGTCTGGGCTTTACCTCATGGAACAGCAGTTTATCAACTTTATAGAAAGGGTATGCAAATGAAAGTTGGAAAGAAGATTGCTTTAAGTCAATTTATTTCCAATCCGGGATCAGTTACTCGTCTATTAGAAGATTCCAATCATAAACTATGGATAGGAACAACCAAAGAGTTAGTTGTTTATAATATGAAAACACATAGTCTTGAACTAGTTTTTGAGGACTTAGGTTATGTTTCAGGTATTGCTCGGACTATGGACGGACAGGTTTGGGTATCAATAAAAGGAAAAGGCATAGGACAGGCTAATGTGGGAGATTCAATAAGGATTATTCCTATTAATAAAGATATTGTTTGTCTTGATGCTACCAGTGATGGACGATTATGGATGGGAACAGATGAAGGAGAGGTGTTAATGTGTGATCCCGTACTTAATAAAGTAGAAGATCATAGTTATATATGTGGAATGAAAGGAGATGTTATTCAGAATATAACGGTTGATACCTATAATCATATTTGGATTACTACCAGTCAGTTACTTAAAGAATATAATCCGGGGAATAGTGCTTATCGTATATATAATACCCGAAGCCGTAGCTTTTTACCTGATCGATTTTTATCCAATTCAGTTTATTATGACGGAAGAGGAGATATTTTCTTGGGTGGAATATCCGGTGTAGTTTCTATTCCTCCTTCTCAGCAATTAGAAAGTATTCCTCAGCAAGTTAAAACCCATATTACTGATTTAAAGGTAATGGGAAATAGTATTTGGGATACAGAATTAAAAGAAAACCCTTTCCAAAATGCAGTGAATATCTCCTCGACCGATCATAATTTAGAAGTTGAGTTTTCTTCTTTGGATTATCATTATTTGGATCAGATACGTTATGCGTATCGTATGGTAGGGTTAGATAATGATTGGATTTTTTTGGAAGACGGAAAAAATTCTGCTTTTTATAATAAACTGGATAAAGGAAGATATGTGTTTCAGGTAAAAGCTACGGATAGAAATGGCTTGTGGAGTAATAATATAACTGAGTTTGTTATAAACCGTTTACCTGCTTGGTATGAAACATGGTGGGCCTATGCCTTTTATGCTTTAATAATCTTTTCTTTAATAGGAGGTATTCTTATGATTTATCTTAAGCGTGTTAAACACGGATACAAGGAGGAGATGGATAGACAGATTGAATTGAAAATCTCCGAATTAGAAGGCCAACCTTCTCCCGATGAACAATTTTTAATGAAAGCAATTGAAATAGTAGAACTTTATTTGTCTGATCCAACCTTTGATATAGTAAAATTATCTGAGGAAATGCATGTTTCACGTTCTACATTGACCCGTAGAATCAAATCTATTACACAGAAAACCCCTTTGTCTTTTATTAAAGATATTAAAATGAAACATGCTTTAAGGTTGTTGGAGAATCCACAAACTCCTATCTATGAGGTGGTCACTGCTTTGGGGTATAATGATCATAAACACTTTACAGCTTCTTTTAAAGAGGTATATGGTATAACTCCCAGTGAATATCAAAGAAAACTTAATAAGTAAAGAGCTTCTATAATATATAATATTTACCGTTTTGTGAGAGTGTATATCACTGCAAACAATAGCCACAACTACTATAACTGTAGGTAAGTGTAATTTTGTTAACTTTTTAATCTGAATCTATATCTGTAGGCTTTTTTCTGTCTATAAATCCAGACTTGTGAATTTTTAGAAAGGTGTTAATTGGTTCATTTTATGGGTGTTTTTTATTCATTATACATCTAGGCTCAATGTACTCCCTATTCTGAGAAAAAAATCTCCCTTAGTTAAGAATAGTAATGTTTTACTTTGATTTATTCTCAACAAAGAGAAAAAGATCTCATTTCTAAGGAAACTTTATTAATCTTAATTTTTAATTTATGAAAAAAATCACGCAAAAGATTTTTAAGCATCTTAGCTTTCCCCGAAAGCTTTTAATGATGTTTGCTTTATTGTTTTCTCCTCTAGTTTTATTAGCACAACAAACTGTAAAAGGAGTGGTTCAAGATGTAAATGGGGAAGCAATAATTGGAGCTAGTGTTATACTGAAGAACAAACCTTCTGTAGGAACTATTACTAATCTAAATGGTGAATTTATTCTTCAAGCATCCTCCGGAGACAAGCTTGTTATTTCTTACGTTGGATATATTCAGCAAGAGGTGGAAGTAATTGAGGGGAGAACAACCTCTATAACACTAGTTGAAGATAGTCGTACACTAGAAGAGTTAGTTGTCGTTGGGTATGGAACACAACGTAAAGAAGAACTGACAAGTGCAGTATCCAGTGTAAAATCTGAAAGTTTTGTTCAAGTTACTGCTCCAGATGCCTCTGGACTTATTCGCGGTAAAATAGCGGGTTTAGCAGTTATTTCACCTGATGCTAATCCGTTATCCTCTTCTCAAATTATATTGCGTGGGGTAACAACACTTAGTTCAGATGCAAGCCCATTAGTGATTATTGATGGAGTTCCCGGTGATTTTAATTCTATTTCTCCTAATGATATAGAGCAAATAGATGTTTTGAAGGATGGTTCTGCTGCAGCTATCTATGGTACTCGTGGTACAAATGGGGTTATTTTAATAACCACTAAAACCAGTAAAGGAGCAATGAAACCTACAATTGAAGTGAACAGTTACGTTTCTTTTCAAAAAATTCTTAAAAAACTACCGATGATGTCAGTAGACCAGTACTTGGATAAAGTAGAACAAGGTGTTCCAGGAGCAATAAATAATGGAGCACAAGTTAATTGGCTGGATGAGATTTTACAAACGCCATTTAATCAAACATATAGTGCTAATCTACGTGGTGGGTCTGCTAATACAAGCTACGTGGCAAGTTTCGATTATACATCAAATGAGGGCATAGTAAAGCGTTCTAAAGTAAATATGATTTATCCTCGTTTAAATGTAATTCATCGTATGTTTGATAATAGGCTGAAAATTGAGGCTAATTTAAGTGGTTATCAAAGAAAATACGATATCCCTTATAGAAACGACGTTTATCAAAGTGCTTTAATTTTTAATCCAACAAATCCAATAAAAGATGAAAAGGGAAACTGGACTGAAATAGCACGTGATTTAATCTATAATCCTGTTGCTCTTTTAGAGGAAACTCAAGGAGAGAATAAGTCTACAAATTTAAGGATGTACTCAGCTGTAACACTTAGTCCTATAGAGGGGTTAGAACTTAAATATTTAGTGTCTAATGAAACAATAAATCACTTTTCCGGATATTATGAAACAAAAAGACACAAATCAACCACAGTAAGTGGGAAGAATGGTTATGCCTCTCGTGAAACCGTACGTAATGAGAACAACTTAATGGAATTTACTGTACAATACAATAAGAGTTTTAAGGGAGGGCATAATTTGAACGCTTTAGTTGGGTATAGTTGGAATAAGTGGAATTATCAACGTGCATTTATGGATAATTATGATTTTCCAAGTGACGATTACTCCTATAATAATATGGGAATGGGTAATGCTCTTAAAGAAGGGAAAGCAGGACAAGCCACTGATCAAAATGAGAGTAAATTAATAGGTTACTTTGGTAGGTTGAATTATAACTATAAAGGACGATACCTTTTTTCTGCTAGTATACGTCGTGAAGGTTCTACTAAGTTTGGAAACGACCATAAATGGGGGAATTTCCCTTCCGTTTCTTTGGGATGGAATATGAAAGAAGAGGAATTTCTTCAAGATGTTGAGTGGTTAAATAGTTTGAAACTTAGAGTCGGATTTGGTATTACAGGAACCACTCCAAGAAATCCTTATATGTCGTTGAATAAATTAAATTTAGGGGGATACGGATATTATGACGGAAAATGGTCCAGCTTACTACGTCCGGATGGCAATGCCAATCCTGATTTACGTTGGGAGAAAAAAGAAGAGTTCAATCTAGGGGTAGATTTCTCTTTCCTTAATAATAGAATTAAAGGTAGTATGGATTTTTATAACCGAGACACTAAAGATTTGTTATGGCGATATAAAGTGCCTGTACCTCCTTATGTGTCTTCTGATATTATTGCAAATGCGGGTTCCATTCGAAATCGTGGTTTTGAGTTGTCTCTAAATATTATTCCGGTTGAAACACGAAGCTTTACTTGGGATACCGGTTTCAATTTCTCTACAAATTCAAGTAAATTGTTATCGTTGTCAAATGATAAATTCATAGCTTCTTCTTATAGTGATGAGGGCGATTTGATGGCTCCCATACAACAGCCTTCTCATCGAATTGAAGAGGGACAGCCCTTAGGTAACTTCTATGGTTATAAAAGTATAGATATTGACGATGAAGGACATTGGATTATTGAAGGAGCTGATGGGCTTCCTAAACCTATTTCGGAGCAGCAAGCAGACGATAAGAAAGTAATAGGTAATGGCCTTCCTAATTATTATTTGAATTGGAACAATTCGTTTCGCTACAAACAATTTGATTTATCAATAACTATGCGAGGTGCTTTTGGTTTTCAAATATTAAATTCTGCAGAACTATTTTATGCTGCTCCTACTGTGCTAGGTGAAGGAAACATAATGGGAAAAGCTTTTGATAAAGTCTATGGAAAAGTGCCTTTGGCTTACGATCAATCTTTACAGTATGTAAGTTACTATGTTGAAAATGGAGATTACTGGAAGATAGATAATATTACACTTGGTTTTACCCCAAAACTCAATAAGAATAAATGGATTGAACGAATTAGAATATATGCTAGTATATCTAACTTGGCTACAATTACCGGCTACAATGGTATTGATCCTGAAGTAGGAGTTACAGGTCTGACTCCGGGTATTGATAATAGGTATCGTTACCCTTCTGCACGAACAATGACTTTTGGTGTAAATCTTAATTTTTAACTCATAAACCTAAATATATGAAGAAGATAAAAATAAAACTCCTCCTATTAATAGGAGTAATTATAAGTATGGTAGGTTGTGATACTAGTTTGAATGAGAAAGTATTCTCCAGTATTACAGAACAGAACTATAACTATTCAGAGGCTGATTTCGGGCCAAATATTGCCGGAGCTTATATTGCATTAAGATATAATTATGTAGGAAGCTATTGGCAATCGCAAGAGCTTTCCGGTTGTTGTATTGTCACTCCTGCAAATTCCACAGGATGGGATGACGGAGGTATATATAAAAGGTTTCATTTTCATAATTGGAATTCTGAATTAGGGCAGATAAGAGATCTATGGAATAATTATTACGCTGGAGTTGTTTTATGTAATAGTGCCATAAATAGAGTTGAAAACGATATAATAAAAGCTCCTTCAGAACAGTTAAAAGAGGAAGGCTTAGCAGAGTTAAAAGTTCTTAGAGCATATTATTATTGGGTATTAATGGATAATTTTGGTGATATACCCCTTGTTACTACACTATCTCAGGAGTTTCCGGAGAAAGCTTCTCGGACCAAGGTTTATGACTTCTTAATAGATGAATTAACAGAATCAATACCTAAATTAAATGAAGAACAAGGAGGTAAAATGTATGGTAGGATGAATAAATGGGCCGGAAGAACTTTGTTGGCCAATATATATCTAAATGCAGAAGTATACACAGGCACTCCTCGTTGGGATGAATGTTTGAAAGAGTGTGATGAAATTATAAAAAGTAAAAAATGTGCTTTGTCTCCAAACTTTCGTGATTCATTTCGTGCTTCAGGAGTGGAATCTTCAAAAGAGGTGTTATTTACAATACCTTATGATTATGCAAGAGGTATAGTAGGAAACTTTTTATTTATGAATTCGTGGCATAGTGAACTACAAAAGAAATTCCAGACTAATGCTGTACCCAATATGGCAGGAGGGCCTAAAGGTATAACTCAGTTTATTAATACATATCAAGCAGATGATTCACGCTTAGATGATACGTGGTTACACGGTCAGCAATTTGATGCTGAAGGGAATTTACTCTATGGTGTGTATGATAAAAAAGGAGAACCTCTTGTTTTTAGCAAAGAACTTCCTGATGGAAAATATACAAATGAAATGGAAGGTTATCGTTTTAATAAAATGGAAGTATCTCCCGGTTCAGAGTGGAGTTGTAATACAGATATTCCTTTGTTTCGTTACTCAGAGGTTTTAATGATGAAAGCAGAATGTTTACTTCGTTTAGGAAAATCCGGAGCAGGACAGCTAGTTACTGAAGTGAGAGAAAGAGCATTCAAGAATAACCCTAAAAAAGCAATGGTTACAGATGAGGAATTAAAAGCTAATTCAGCCTATCAATGGGGATACGTGGAGAATTATCAAATAACAGAAAAAGGAGATCAAACTCCAGTAAATCTAGGGCGGTTATTTGATGAAAGATGTTGGGAGTTTGTATGGGAAGGGCATACACGAAGAGATATGATTCGTTTCTCTTTATATACCACAAAAAGTTGGCTGTCTCACAAACCCATTGGTGATAATATAGTGTTTCCTATTCCACAGGAAGCCTTGAATTCAAATCCTAAACTGATTCAAAATCCAAACTATTTAAGTCAATAATTATATAAATAAAAATTCATACTCACTAATATATCTTTATATTGTAACAGGAGTAGTGAATTAAGGTGTTAGAATGAAAAATGGAAAAAGTATGAAAAAATTAGTTTTTATTTTATTTATGAGTTTACTGTGCTATGGGGCAAACGTTCAGGCACATAAGAAAAGTAAAGTTAAATATAAGGTTAATCGTGTGGAGACCCCTATTCCCATTACTACCATAAAAGATATACAAGGTTTTTATGGTCATCGTATGAGTGTTAATCGGGACGCCTATCTTAAAAACTTTCCTATAGATGTATACGTGTCCTTTATTGAAGAAAGAGAGCATACGGCATGGGACTGGACAAAAGCAGAACAGCACGGAAAGTGGGTAGAATCGGCTTACTTGTCGGCGATTCAAAGTGGTGACAAGGAGTTGCTAAATAAAGTAGATGCTATATTAAACCGCATTATTAACTCACAAGAACCGGAAGGATATGTTGGGGCTACCGCTCGTAGCTACCGTTCTGCTGAACGTCCTTTACGTGGAATGGATGTTTATGAATTGTATTTTGTTGTTCACGCTTTTCTTACCGTTTACGAAGAAACTGATAATCAACAAGCCTTAAATGCTGCTGTAAATTTATGCGATTATATTTTACGCTACATTGGTCCAGGTAAATTGGAGTTCTGGCCTTCTAATTTGAGATATCCTGAAAACATACAGAAAGAATTATCGGGTGGTTCTGATTTTGCCGGTCATGCTGTTCACTATTCTTGGGAGGGAACCATGCTTATAGATCCTGTTATGCGCTTGTATGAATTGACAGGCAATAAGGATTACTTGAAATGGGGACAGTGGATTACAGAAAATATTGATAAATGGAGTGGGTGGAATGCTTTTTCCAATCTTGATAAGGTAGCAGATGGAACAATGGGTATTCACGAGTTACAACCTTATGTGCATTCACATACCTTCCATATGAATTTTCTTGGCTTTTTAAGATTGTACAGAGTCACTGGTGATGAAAGTTTACTGCGTAAGGTAAAGGGTGCATGGGAAGACATAAATAAACGTCAGATGTATATAACAGGTGGAGTAAGTGTGGCAGAACATTATGAGCCAGGTTACATAAAACCCATAACTGGTCATGTAGTTGAGTCGTGTGCTACGATGTCTTGGATGCAGTTGTGTCAAGCACTGCTTGAACTTACATCTGAAGCTAAATATGCAGAAGCAATGGAGCGTTTAATGATAAATCATGTGTTTGCGGCTCAAGATGCTGAGTCGGGTGTTTGTCGTTATCATACTGCCCCTAATGGTACGAAACCAGATGGTTATTTCCATGGCCCTGACTGTTGTACAGCGAGTGGACATCGTATTATTTCTTTACTGCCTACTTTCTTTTTTGCGGAAAATGGAAATGATTTTTATATTAATCAATATCTTTCTTGTAAATATGAGGGCAAAGATTTTAGCTTTAAAATAGGAGGTAATTATCCTGAAACTGAGAGTTTTGATATAGAAATAACTACAGAAAAGGCTAAAAACAAAGCTTTGAATTTGCGTATACCTGTATGGTGTGAATCACCAAGAATAAGTGTAAATGGGGTGGTTGTGGAAAATGTTCAACCGGGTAGCTATTTAAAACTCAACAGAAAATGGAAAAAAGGCGACTTAATTAGTGTTTCTTATCCAATGAAGTTGCAATGGGTGAAGCGCGAAAATCATAGTAAATACGTGTTCGATCGTTTGCCTGGAGGTGAAATGATGTATAGGGAAGAACCAACAGATAGAGTTCCTTATGCTTTGTTGCGTGGTCCTGTTGTATACGCTCTTGATATGGTGTGGAATAAGCAATTGTGTAATGATGACGTAAATATGGATAAAGATATTCGTATAAAAACAGATATGTTACCGGTTCAAATAGCCAATATAAATGAAAATATAATAGGTCCTGTTTATAAAACAAAAGCATTGTATAAGAAAAGTGAAGTAGAAGTAATTCTTACTCCCTTTACTACTATTGGACAGTGGTTCCGTCCTAATGAATCGAAACCTAATCATTCTTCAGATGCCTTTACTTACGGTATTTGGCTTTATAACACAGAGGTTAAATAGTTTGTTTTTATTGCATCTATAAATACAAGGAGATAGAGTTTTTTGTGTCATGAAACACCCCTTTGCTAAAAAGCAAAGGGGTGTTTTTTTATTATAGAACATCACTTTCTGGTTTATAAAATTAAAGGTACTTTATGATGCTTCTTTGTTTATGGTCTCTCTGTTATCAGCCGGAAATATTTGACTGGATTATACAAAATGAAAGCTGTCTATCGTTTCTCTAGGTAATAATTGGGGTGATTTTATGATAGATTGCTATTTTTATCTTAATTTTGAAGATTCTGAAAGGAATAGAAAAGAAAGAAAAAAGTTATAACGTGATATCTGTTGAAAAATTAAAAGTAGAGTTTAATGCTCAAGCCTTGTTTAGTGAGGTGTCTTATGTGATTAATGAAAAAGATAAGATTGCTTTGGTAGGAAACAATGGAGCAGGTAAATCTACAATGTTGAAAATTATAGCAGGGATACAAAAACCCACAAGTGGTCGGGTTGCTGTTCCCAGAGATACTACCATTGGTTATTTGCCTCAGGTGATGCGCTTGGCTGATGAACGTTCTGTAATGGAAGAAGTGAAGTTGGCTTTTAGTTCTATGATTGAATTAAGGGATTCTTTGGATAGAATGACAGCTGAGATGGCTGAACGTACCGATTATGAGAGTGAGGATTATCACCAATTGATTGATGATTTTACGCAAGCCAATGAACGCTTTCTGATGTTAGGTGGGACTAATTATGAAGGAGAAATTGAAAAAACACTCTTAGGATTAGGTTTTGAACGTACTGACTTCCATCGTCCCACAAAAGAGTTTAGTGGTGGCTGGCGTATGCGTATTGAGTTGGCTAAAATTCTCTTGCAGCGCCCGGATGTTCTGCTTTTGGATGAACCTACAAACCATTTGGATATAGAAAGTATAGAGTGGTTGGAGATGTTTTTAACTACTCAGGCTAATGCGGTGGTTTTAGTGAGTCACGACAGGGCATTTATTAATCGAGTGACTACTCGTACCATTGAAATAAGCTGTGGTCAAATTTATGACTATAAGGTGAACTACGATGAGTTCTTGAAGTTGAGAGATGAACGCAGGGAACAACAGATGCGAGCTTATGAAAACCAACAAAAACAGATACAAGATACGGAGGCTTTTATTGAACGATTTAGATATAAAGCCTCAAAGGCCGTTCAGGTTCAAAGTAGAATTAAGCAACTAGATAAGATTGACAGGATAGAAATTGATGAGATTGACACCTCAAGGCTGCGACTCAAGTTTCCTCCAGCTAGTCGGAGTGGTGATTTTCCTTTGATTTGTGAAAAGGTAAAAAAAGCGTATGGTGATCATTTAATTTTTGATGATGTGAACTTTACTCTTGCACGAGGAGAAAAGGTGGCTTTTGTAGGAAAAAACGGAGCTGGGAAATCCACATTAATTAAGTGTATAATGGATGAAATACCTTTTGAGGGTCATCTGAAAATTGGACACAATGTACAAATAGGCTACTTTGCTCAAAATCAGGCACAACTATTGAATGAGGACTATACGGTGTTTGAAACCATTGACCGAGTGGCGGTGGGAGATGTTCGTTTGAAAATTCGCGATATATTAGGTGCTTTTATGTTTGGAGGTGAAGCTTCGGATAAAAAAGTGGGAGTTCTGTCGGGAGGAGAACGTAGTCGTTTGGCTATGATAAAACTCTTGTTGGAACCTGTAAACTTCTTAATATTGGATGAGCCAACGAATCATTTGGATATGAAGTCTAAAGATGTATTGAAAAATGCAATCAATGAATTTGAAGGAACAGTTGTTGTAGTGAGTCACGATCGTGATTTCTTAGATGGTTTGGTTTCTAAAGTTTATGAGTTTGGAAATCAAAAAGTAAAAGAGCACTTAGGAGGTATCTATGAGTTTTTGCAGAGAAAGCGTATTGAAAACCTGAATGAATTGCAACGGGAGGAAGAAACCAAACAAAAAAAAGAGGTTAATGATGAATCCGTTTCTCAAACTAAGCTTAGCTATGAAGAACAGAAAAAGTATAGCCGACAGGTTAGGCGTCTGGAACGTGAAGTAGAGGAGCTGGAAAAAAGAATGGATTCGCTACAAATAAAAATAGAAAAGATAGAAAATCAAATGACAACACCCGAAGGTGCTTCCGATGCTGCTTTATTCAGGGAGTATGAGGAGTTGAAAAAACAACATAACACTACAGAAGAAAAGTGGGAGGTTGTCTTTTTGGAACTATCGGAAATTAAAGAGAACTAATCAAATAAAATATGAAACTTAAAATTTATTTACCCGTGTTAGCTTTTGGACTAATGACTACAGGTTGCAATTCTAAGAAAGAAGTAGCCTATACTTCAGGTATTCATTTAGAAAACTTGGATACTACTGCTTTGCCCGGAACAAGCTTTTATCAATATGCTTGTGGAGGATGGATGAAAAATAATCCCTTGACTGATGAATATTCCCGATTTGGGTCTTTCGACTTTTTAGCAGAAAACAACAGAGAACAATTACACAGCTTGATTACTGATTTAGCTCAGAAAGATCAACCTAATGGTAGTATTGCTCAGAAAGTGGGAGGTTTGTACAATGTGGCTATGAACGAAGAGCAATTGAATGCTCAAGGTGTTATGCCAATTCAGGAAGATTTAACCAAACTGAGTGGTTTGTCAGATAGGCAAGAACTATATACGGTATTGGCTAAAATGCAAAAAAGTGGTATTTCGCCCTATTTTTACTTGTTTGTTAATGCAGATGATAAAAATAGTACAATGAATATTACTCAAACCTATCAAGGAGGTTTAGGTATGGGTGAACGTGACTTTTATCTTGAAGATGAGGAGTCTATGAAAACCATTCGCACAGCTTATGAGATGCATATTGGTAAAATGTTTCTACTTTCAGGCTTTAGTGAAGCAGAAGCTTCAAAAGCACAGAAAGCCGTGATGAAAATAGAAACAGAATTAGCAAAAGCTTCACGTTCCAGTGTGGAATTACGTGATCCACTAGCTAACTATAACAAGTTTACTCTGGAAGTTTTAAAGGAGGAATTTTCCTCTTTTAATTGGAATAGCTACCTAACTGAAATGGGGCTTTCTTCTATTCAGGAAATTCTTGTAGGACAACCTGAAGCCTTAAAGAAAGCTTGTCAACTAATGAATGATTTACCTTTGGAAGAACAAATAGCTTATTTACAATGGAATGTAATTAATTCGGCAGCTTCCTATTTAAGTGATGATTTTGTAAATCAAAACTTTGAGTTTTATGGAAAAACAATGACCGGAACGCAAGAACTTCAACCCCGTTGGAAGCGTGCTGTTTCTTCAGTGAATGGAGCGTTAGGTGAAGCTGTTGGTCAGATGTATGTGGAAAAACATTTTCCGGCAGCTGCTAAGCAACGTATGTTGGAGTTGGTAGGAAACTTACAGGAAGCTTTAGGTGAACGTATTCAAGGGTTAGAGTGGATGAGCAAGGAAACAAAAGTGAAGGCTATGGAAAAACTAGCCACTTTTCACGTAAAAATAGGATACCCTGACAAGTGGAAAGATTATTCTTCTCTAACTATTTTAGATGATAGTTATTGGGCAAATATCAAGCGTGCCAGTGAATGGGAATACGCCGAAATGATTGCTAAAGCAGGAAAACCTGTAGATGCCGACGAGTGGTTTATGAATCCACAAACGGTGAATGCATACTACAATCCAACAACAAATGAAATATGTTTCCCTGCAGGTATCTTGCAATATCCATTTTTTGATATGAATGCGGATGATGCTTTTAACTATGGAGCAATTGGAGTAGTAATTGGTCATGAAATGACCCACGGATTTGATGATCAAGGACGTCAATACGATAAAGATGGTAATTTGAAAGAGTGGTGGACTAAAGAGGATGCTGAGAACTTCAATGCAAGAGCACAGGTAATGATTGACTTTTTTGATAACATTGAAGTGGCCGAGGGAGTGCATGCCAATGGGTCGTTTACACTAGGTGAAAATATTGCTGACCATGGTGGTTTACAAGTGTCCTATCAAGCCTTTAAGAAAGCTTCTAAAAAGAAGGCTTTAGAGTCAAAAGAAGGGTTTACACCTGAACAGCGCTTTTTCTTGGCTTATGCTAATGTATGGGCCGGAAATATTCGCCCTGAAGAGGTTATACGATTGACAAAAATAGACCCTCACTCTTTAGGTAAATGGCGTGTTGACGGAGCTTTACCACACATCAATGCTTGGTATGAAGCCTTTGAAATAAATGAGAATAATCCTTTATACATTGAGCCTGAAAACCGTGTCTCCATTTGGTAAAATTAAATGGTTTTAAGATATATTATAAGTGCTAGTCTCAAAAGAGATTAGCACTTTTTTTATTGAGATTTGAATCCTTTTTATAAGGGTAATAAAAACATTATTTTGTACCTTTGCACATCAATCACTTAATATGCAATCACAATGTCTGAATTTAAGAAAATCAAAACCGCTTTAGTTTCTGTTTATCACAAAGAAGGGTTAGATGAAATAATTAATAAACTCCACGCAGAAGGAGTTGAGTTTTTATCTACCGGGGGAACTCGTCAGTTTATTGAGTCTTTAGGTATCCCTTGTCGTGCAGTAGAAGATTTAACATCTTATCCATCCATTTTAGGAGGAAGAGTAAAAACATTACACCCTAAAGTGTTTGGTGGAATTCTTTGTAGACGCGATGAAGAACAGGATTTACAGCAAATTGATAAGTATGATATTCCGGAGATTGATTTAGTTGTTGTTGATTTATATCCTTTTGAGGCTACGGTTGCTTCAAAAGCCGATGAAGCTGAAATTATTGAAAAAATTGATATAGGTGGTATCTCTTTGATTCGTGCTGCAGCTAAAAATTATAAAGATGTTCTTATAGTGGCTTCTCAAAGTCAATATCAACCTTTATTGAATATGTTAATGGAACACGGAGCACAAACAACCCTTGAAGAACGTCGCTGGTTGGCAAAAGAGGCTTTCGGTGTTTCTTCACATTACGATTCGGCTATCTTTAATTATTTTGATAACGGGCAAGGTTCTGCCTTCCGTAGTGCTTTTGAGGATCAAAAATCGTTGCGTTACGGTGAAAACCCACATCAAAAAGGATTTTTCTATGGTAAGTTAGATGATATGTTCGATCAAATTCATGGTAAGGAGATTTCTTATAATAACTTGCTGGACATTAATGCTGCTGTAGAATTAATTGATGAGTTTGATGAATTGACTTTTGCTGTTCTAAAACACAATAATGCTTGTGGTTTAGCTTCACGCCCCACTGTTCTAGAGGCTTGGAAAGATGCGTTGGCAGGTGATCCTGTATCTGCATTTGGTGGAGTTTTGATTACCAATGGAGTGGTTGATAAGAAAAGTGCAGAAGCAATTAGTGAGATATTTTTTGAGGTTATTATTGCTCCGGATTACGATGTGGACGCTCTTGAAGTATTAGGAGAGAAGAAAAATCGTATCATACTGGTTCGCAAAGATACTCAATTACCTAATAAACAATTCCGTTCTTTATTGAATGGTGTGTTGGTACAAGAGAGAGATCTAAAGATTGAAACTGAAAACGATTTAACTGTAGTAACAGAAAAAGAACCAACACAACAAGAAATTGCAGACTTGTTATTTGCAAACAAAATTGTAAAAAACAGTAAGTCGAATGCCATTGTGTTAGCTAAAAACGGACAGTTAGTAGCTAGTGGTGTTGGACAGACTTCTCGTGTTGATGCACTGAAACAAGCCATTGAAAAAGCTCATTCATTTGATTTTGATTTAAATGGTGCTGTTATGGCTTCTGATGCCTTTTTCCCTTTCCCCGACTGTGTTGAGATTGCACATAAAGCCGGAATTACATCTGTTATTCAACCCGGAGGGTCAATCCGTGATAATTTAACTGTTGATTATTGCAACGAAAACGGATTGTCAATGGTTACAACAGGCATCAGACACTTTAAACATTAAGAAATTAATATAAGCGCTGAGCATTCTATGTGCTTGGTAAATAATAAACCAATATTATGGGATTTTTCTCTTTTACTCAAGAAATAGCGATGGACCTTGGTACAGCCAATACTCTTATCTTAAGCAATGGTAAGATTGTGGTTGATGAGGCTTCCGTTGTTGCTTTAGATCGCCGTACAGACAAGATGATTGCTGTTGGAGCTAAAGCAAAAATGATGCACGAAAAAACACACGATAATATTCGAACCATACGTCCTTTGCGCGATGGTGTTATTGCTGACTTCTATGCTTGTGAACAGATGATTCGGGGAATGATTAAAATGGTTAGTTCTCGTCGTCGTATGTTCTCTCCTTCAATGCGTATGGTTATTGGTGTTCCTTCAGGAAGTACTGAGGTAGAACTACGTGCAGTGCGCGATTCGGCTGAACATGCAGGCGGACGTGATGTTTATCTTTTATTCGAACCGATGGCAGCTGCCTTAGGGATAGGTATTGATGTGGAAATACCCGAAGGAAATATGATTGTGGATATAGGTGGTGGTTCTACTGAAATTGCTGTGATTTCCTTAGGAGGTATTGTTTCCAATAACTCCATTCGTATTGCCGGAGATGATTTTACCTCTGACATACAGGAGTATATGAATCGTCAACACAATGTGAAAGTGAGTGAGCGTATGGCTGAGCGCATTAAAATTAATGTAGGTGCAGCTATGACCGATTTAGGTGAAGATGCTCCCGAAGATTACATTGTACATGGTCCTAATAGGATTACTGCATTACCTATGGAGGTTCCTGTGTGCTATCAAGAGGTGGCTCACTGCTTGGAAAAATCAATATCGAAGATTGAAACCGCTATATTGAATGCGTTAGAAAACACTCCTCCCGAGTTGTATGCCGATATTGTTCATAATGGAATTTATTTGGCGGGTGGTGGAGCCTTGCTAAGAGGACTAGACAAACGCTTGATGAACAAAATTAATATTCCTTTCCATATTGCTGAAGATCCATTGCAGTCTGTAGCTAAAGGATTAGGTATTGCTTTGGTTAATGTAGATAAATTTTCATTCTTGATGCGATAATATACAGCTGAAGAAAAGGCTGAGAGGGTATATATTTTGTTATGCGCAACTTACTTGAATTTCTCGTCAAATACAATTATTGGTTTCTTTTTATTCTATTGGAAGTAATCAGTATGGCATTATTGTTTCAGTATAACAACTACCAACATAGTCTTTTCTTTACTTCTGCGAATGTTGTTACCGGAAAAATATATGAGACTTCCAGTAAAATAGTCTCTTTCTTTTATCTACAATCGGTTAACAATGACTTGTTAGATAGAAATGTTTATCTTGAGCAACAGTTGGCAGAACTTCATCGACAGAGTAGAATCGATTCGGATAGTTTACCATCGCAAAATTCATTGCTGACAAACTATAAATTGTATAATGCTTATGTCATAAATAATAGCATTAGTCAAGGAAATAACTTTATTACGCTGGACAAAGGTTCAAAAGATGGAATTAAACCTAAGATGGGAGTGATTGACGGGAATGGAGTTTTGGGTATTGTTTATAAAACATCAAGACATTACTCCATTGTTATTTCTTTATTAAATGGTGACTTATCTAAATTGAGCTGTAAAATTAAGTCCAGTCAATATTTTGGTAAGTTAAGCTGGAAACCGGGAGATTCACAACACGCTTTTCTGGAGGATTTGCCTCGTCATGCTAAGTTTAGTTTGGGAGATACCATTGTAACCAGTGGTTATTCTGCTGTTTTTCCGGAAGGACTTATGGTGGGAATTGTTGATGATATGTATGATTCAGAAGATGGCCTATCTTATTTAGTGAAGGTCCGTTTGGCTTCAAATTTTGGAACTTTGGGCAATGTGAGGGTGATAGAAAATCTAAATCAAGCAGAACAAAAAGCTTTGGAGGGCTCACGAGGGGTTTAATTTATGAAAGAGATTCTACATAGATTAGGCTGGTGTATAGGCTTGGTTTTGCTCCAGGTTCTTGTTTTTAATCATATTCATATTGGGGGATATGCTACCCCCTTTTTATATATTTATGTAATTCTTAAATTTCACTCTGAGGTGTCTCGTAATCAGATTTTGATGTGGGGCTTCTTTTTAGGGTTGGCTGTTGATATGTTTTCTAATACTGTTGGAATGAATGCGGCAGCCACTGTTTTTCTAGCTTTTATGCAACCTATGTTATTACGCTTTTTTACAGTTCGTGATAACTTTGAACTTTATAAGCCTTCAGCAAAGGCCATGGGGAGTGCTCCCTTTGCTCGCTATTTGATAACCGGTGTTGTTCTTCATCATTCCGTTTTAGTTGGGCTAGAGTATTTTTCTTTTCTAAGCATAAAAGAGATGTTCTTAAGGATGATTTTGAGCGCCCTGTTAACTTTGATTTGTATTTTGGGATTAGAGGGACTAACTAGTAGGCAGGAATGATTAAGAAACTATCATACGAAAATAGAAAGTACATAGTAGGAGGCATTATTTTTGTTACAATACTAATTTATATTTTTCGTCTGTTTAGTTTGCAAGTTGCAACTGATCAGTTCAAGAAAAATGCTGAAAGTAATGCGTTTTTTTATAAAATATTACATCCCTCACGTGGAGCCATTTACGATCGTAAAGGTGAGTTATTGGTCTATAATCAACCCTCTT
The DNA here is from genome assembly GCA_964583185.1 of uncultured Bacteroides sp. Taxonomy (GTDB): domain Bacteria; phylum Bacteroidota; class Bacteroidia; order Bacteroidales; family Bacteroidaceae; genus Bacteroides_E. The sequence goes on from CAZOVL010000033.1 coordinate 18,616, forward strand.
ACGATGTGATTTTTGTTCCTCGAGAGGTAGAGCCATTCGACACGTTGGATTTTTGCAATACGCTAAATATCTCCTTAGATTATTTTCAGCAACGGATGGAGAATGTTAAAAACCTAAAACTTAATCCGGGCTACTCAGCTTATACTCAACAGGTTTTTATGAGTCAGTTGTCTGCTGAAGAAATGGGGGTATTTCAGGAAAAATTATTTACGTTTCCCGGGTTTTATGTAGAGAGAAGAACGGTTCGTAGATATAGTTTTGCTTCCTCAGCTCATATCTTGGGTGATATTGGTGAGGTTTCCCCTCGTGAGTTAGAAGAAGATGATTATTACAGAAGAGGTGATTATATAGGCAAACAAGGTGTGGAGCGCTCTTACGAAAAACATCTTCGGGGAGAAAAAGGCGTTGAAATTTTATTGCGTGATGCACACGGTCGTATTCAAGGAAAATATGCAGATGGAGAAGAAGATAAACGACCGGTGGCAGGAAGAGACTTAACTTTAAGTGTTGACATAGGGTTACAACAATTGGCAGAAGAGTTGTTACAGGGAAAAATGGGGAGTGTAGTTGCCATTGAGCCTGAAACCGGGGAAATTCTTTGTATGGTATCTTCTCCTTCATACGATCCTTCACTTTTGATTGTAGGAAGAGATCGGGGAGTAAACCATCGAAACTTGCAATTAAATCCACAAAAACCTCTTTTTAATCGTGCATTAATGGCTGCTTATCCACCTGCTTCTACGTTTAAAGTGGCTCAAGGTCTTGTTTTTTTACAAGAAAAGATAATTGATGTGAATACCACTTTTCCCTGTAGTATGGGGTTTGTTGTGCCCGGTCTTCGTGTAGGATGCCACGGACATGGTTCTCCTATTCCTTATATTCACTCCATTTCTACCTCATGTAACTCATTTTACTGTTGGGGGTTATACCGAATGATTGATCATTCAAAGTATGGATCTTCGGCCAATGCTCTGAATGTGTGGAGAGATCATATGGTACGTATGGGGTTTGGTTATGCTCTTGGTGTGGATTTGCCCGGAGAGAAGCGAGGGTTGATTCCTAATCCTTCTTTGTATGATAAAATCTATGGGGAGAACAGATGGGGCGGTTTGCGGATTATTCACACAGCCATTGGTCAAGGAGAGGTGTTGTTAACTCCCATCCAAATGGCTAATATGGCTGCTACTGTTGCCAATGAAGGATACTATATAACACCTCATATTGTAAAACAAATTGATGGAGCTAACTTGGATGCTAAATATACGACTAAAAAATATACAGGAATAGATTCAGAATATTATAAGTATGTAAAAGAAGGGATGCGTGGAGCGGTGATAGGCAGTCCTTATGGTGCTACTTGTAGAAGAGCAAATATTCCAGGATTAGAGATTTGTGGAAAAACAGGAACGGCACAAAATAGAGGAAAAGACCACTCGGTATTTATGGGGTTTGCTCCCAAGGAGAATCCAAAGATTGCTGTTGCAGTATATGTAGAGCATGGGGGATTTGGAGCTACCTGGGCTGTTCCAATTGGTGCAATGATTATAGAGAAGTACTTCAACGGCGACATAGACGAGAGTCGTCATTATTTATTAGACTACATAAAAAGTTCAAATTTAATTCCTGATGAATTTAAGAGATAGGAAAGCGAGTATATGGTCATCGGTTGATTGGGTTACAGTGATTCTATTCCTGACTTTGATTTTACTGGGTTGGTTCAGTGTGAGTGGTGCAAGCTATGAATACGGTAATCCTAATTTGTTGGATTTTGATACCCGATCAGGAAAGCAATTTATTTGGATGATGTGTTCTTTGGTGGTTGCTTTTGTTCTCTTGATGTTGGATGAAAACATATACGATGTCTTTTCTTATCTGATTTATGGGGGAATGATTGTATTGTTAGTCGTCACCATTTTTATTGCTGAGGATGTAAAGGGGTCAAGGTCGTGGATTCAAATAGGACAAATAAGTATTCAACCGGCTGAGTTTGCCAAGTTCGCTACCGCTCTGGCCCTGGCAAAATATATCAATAGGCACTCCTTTTCTATGGGTAGAGCAAAAGATTTTTTAACTCTATTGGCTATAATTCTGCTACCCGTACTCTTGATTGTTTTACAAAGTGAAACAGGATCGGCATTAGTTTATTTTGCTTTCTTTCTTGTGTTGTATCGTGAAGGAATGACCGGGGCAGTTTTGTTTTCAGGTTTCTGTGCTGTCTTGTTTTTTATAGTTGGTATAAAGTATAATCAGGTTTTCTTGGATGGTGGGGTTACATCTGCTGGTGAGTTTGCCGTATTAGCCATTGTACTTGTTATTGTTTCGGGTATGTTGTGGCTTTATGAAAGGAAAATCAATCTGATAAAGACTGTGTGGGGAACTTCTTTATTGATCTTGGGCATCAGCTATGTGATTTCCAGGTATTTATATACCATTGATTTGGTTTATGTACTGACTTTTATAAACTTGAGTTTAGCTGTTTACTTGTTGTTTGTTGCCATAAAGGAGAGAGCGAAAACGTTTCTTTTTATCTCTGTTTTTTCAATTGCATCTGTAATTTTCCTTTTTTCAATTGATTATGTATTTAATAACGTTTTGGAGAATCATCAACGGAATAGAATTGAAATTGTATTAGGAATGAAGGAAGACCTTCGAGGAGCCGGTTATAATGTAAATCAGTCTAAAATAGCGATAGGTTCCGGAGGACTATTGGGGAAAGGTTTCTTGAATGGTACGCAAACGAAATTAAAATACGTACCTGAGCAAGATACCGATTTCATATTTTGTACTGTAGGAGAAGAGCAGGGGTTTGTGGGATCAACTTTTGTTTTATTGCTGTTTTTAACATTAATATTGCGATTAATTTTTCTAGCAGAAAGACAGCCCAATGTGTTTGGAAGAGTTTATGGTTACTCCGTTGTTAGTATTATCTTTTTCCACGTTTTTGTGAATATTGGTATGGTGTTAGGAATAACTCCGGTTATTGGTATCCCACTACCTTTTTTTAGTTATGGGGGCTCCTCACTTTGGGGATTTACTATTCTGCTTTTTGTCTTTTTGAGAATTGATGCTTCTCGCGTCCGAAGACTTTAGGTTACTTATTTTTATTCCTATATCGTGAACACCTTTTAGCGATTCTTCCTGATTTATATGTGATATCTTAATGGTGTAGTTACCCGGTTCTTGGTTATTCTGTATCAGGAACAGGTCTGTTTTTTGGAAAATGGAGCCTAGACCAACTCCTTTCCAGTGTCCTTCCGGATCGGCAACAAGGATAGATAAGGTGTCAGTAGTAAAAAGAGTGGAGTCATTTAGGTTGTAAGAGATGGATAAAGGAATGTTTGTAAACGGATAACTAGCTAAATGCCTTAATTCTATTTCTATAAGTAGGTTACCTCTCTGCTCTATTGGTATATTAAAGAACAGAGAGTCTTGTACTTTCCACTCTTTCGTATTGACCGATTGGAAAGAGTGATAAATGACCTTGGGTTGTGTACAGGCAAAGAGAATAAAAGAAAGAAGAATTATCCCCCTACTCATAAGTCTACTCATTGGCTATTCTTTGGGTTTAGAGTTGGAGTCTTGATTGTTTGGGTTATTGGGTTTTCTCCTTCTATTTGATTTTCTTCGCGGATTTTTCTTAGGTACATCACTTTTACCCTCCGATTGTTCCTTTCCTTCTCCCTTTTTATTATTGGTTTGGTTTTGTGTTTCGGATTTTTTTCTTGCTGTACGTCTATTTTTACTTTTGCGTTTTTTATTGGGTTTGTTCTCTTCGTTATTATCAAAGCGAGTTAAACTTTCTTGCTCCAATAAATCTCCATTTGTTTTCTTGGTTTCTTTCTTTTGCTGCTCTTCTAATAAGGTTTCAGGTTTTACCCCTCTTCTATTTAATTTGATGATTTCAAATACTCGCTCACAAGAAAGTTCAACAAGATTAGCCGCTATGTTCTTATCCGTAGAATAGGTTACTGTGTTGTTTAGTAAGTCTGATTTGAAGTGGTAGTAAATGGCGTTTTGGCTATGGAGTTCTACCTCTTTGGAAGGGTGTAGCTTTTGTGCTTCAGCATAGCTTTCTGCTTCATAATTTAAGCAGCATTTCAGTTTGGCACATTGTCCGGCTAGTTTTTGAGGATTAAAAGATAAATCTTGAACCCTTGCTGTATTTGTTGATACCGAAACAAAATTAGTCATCCAAGTGGAGCAACACAATTCTCTACCACAAGGACCTATTCCACCTATTCTTCCTGCTTCTTGTCGAGCTCCAATCTGACGCATTTCTATACGTACTCTGAATGCTTCGGCTAAAAGCTTAATCAGTTGACGGAAATCTACCCGTTGATCTGCAATGTAATAGAAAATAGCTTTGTTGCCATCACCCTGAAATTCAACGTCGCCAATTTTCATATCCAAGTTCAGATTAGATGCAATCTGTCGGGCACGAATCATAGTGGTATGTTCTTTAGCTCTGGATTCAACATATTTTTCAATGTCATTGGGTTTGGCTATTCTATATATTCGTTTGAATTCTGTGTTTGGTTTAAGCTTTACACGCTTTATTTGTATTGGAATTAATCGTCCGGTTAAAGTCACGGTGCCAATATCGTGTCCCGGAGACGATTCAACAGCTACTACGTCGCCTTTTTTTAAAGGGATATGATTACTGTTTTTAAAATATTCTTTACGTGTGTTTTTGAATTGTACTTCAACTAAATCACACAAATCATTGTTCCCGGGAATATCTGCGAGCCAATCGTATGTATTTAGTTTGTTATTTTGGCGTGAGCAACCTTGTGCACTAAGTGCTCCACTGCCATTGTGTAATTTATATCTCATTTTATATGTTCTATTTTAATTTAATGAGGACAATGGTTTTTAATGAAAAATCGAAAAAAACCATTTTTGAATTCACATTTTGTTCTATGTGTCTTGCTGCCTCACTAAGTTCGTTCATTATATCAAATACGTTTGATTCATTAATAAAGGGAGAGAAGTTAACTGCAAATTTTTTTTCTTGTTGTGTTAAATAGTTTAGTTCATTGTGGTTTAAGTTGTGAATAAAACTTTCTCTCACCATATGTTGACAATAGTTGAGGAAACTTTTTTGTTTTTCTCGTCCCATTTCAGCCACTTCCTCACTCCAGGCTTTCATCTCTTTTACCTTGCGCTGGTATGAAAGTCGCATTAAAGATACGAAAAGTTCAAAATAGTGTTGCTTTTCGTCATTTAAATGAATAGACTCCAATGCTTTTATGTAGTTTCCTTGGGCTAAATGAGCAATTTCTTCACTTTCTTGAGGCAAAACATTGTATTTTTCTCGTAAAGCTTTGGCCATGGATTCATTATCTATTGCCGGTATGTTCCTTCTTTGCGTTCTGCTTAATATGGTGGGAAGAATAGCTTCTGTTCTCTCTGCTACTAAAAGCAATACTGTTTGATCAGCGGGTTCTTCCAATAGTTTAAGCAATTTGTTGCCAAGAGCAATGTGCATTTTTTCAGGAAGCCATATAATTACAATTTTATATCCTCCCTGGCTAGACTTAAAACTCAATTTTCTAGTTAATTCTTCACTCTCTTTTGAGTAAATAATGGCTTGTGAATTACCTGCATTCAAGGCATTAAGCCAATGTTCAAAGTTGAAGTAGCTTTGTTGGGTAGCTAATTCTCTCCACTCAGGAAGAAAATCATCACTCAGTTTTTTACCTCTTTTTACAATAGGTAAAACAAAATGCAAATCAGGGTGAATCAACTTGTTGGTTGTTTTACAAGAAATGCATTCACCACACGAGTCATTCTCTTGTTTGTTGGTACAGTTAATGTATTGGGCATAAGCCAATGCTAGGGGTAGGCTTCCATATCCGGCTAAACCCTGAAAAAGTTGAGCGTGAGGGATTCGATTGGCATCAACTTCTTCTATTAATTGTTTTTTTATGGCTTCCTGTCCTATGATGTCTTTGAATTGCATATCTTGACTTTATTTAGGCTTTCTTTTTCGGGTGTTATCCAACGACTATACCCCAATGACTATTCTTCCTAATTTTAGTTGCTCGTTAAACCTATATATAATAATGTGTTTAAGGTTGAATAAACAAAAATACTAAAAAAATATGTAGGCTATCGATTTCTAAAGGTTAATTCAATGAAAATGCGTAAAGAATAGGCTTGAGCGATTATTCCTTAGTGTCAGTTGGTTGATTGTATTACAATTGTTTTAGGTTTATATAATTCATTTTTGATTTAATCTTTAATGTTGTCTAAAAATATAGACGAATAGTTGTTTGTCTATATTCTTAGACGTATATTGTGCATATAATAAAAAAGCAGCTATAAATATGCAACTAACAAAAGCAGAGGAACAAATAATGCAAATCCTGTGGCAAATAGAAGAGGGGACAGTTCAAGATATCTTAAAAGTGTTTGAAAAAGATATTCCTGCACGTACAACGGTAGCTACTGTACTGAAAATTTTAGAAGATAAAAATTTTGTAACTCATCGATCCGAAGGTAGAAGTAATTTATATAAACCTGTAATTTCAAAAGAAAAATACTCAAAGAAACAGTTGACCGGATTTATTAGAGATTACTTTAACGGCTCTTTTTCTTCAATGATTTCTTTTTTTGCTAAAGAATCGAATGTGTCTCTTGAAGAGATGGATGAAATTATTGAAGAAACGAAAAAAGAATTAGAGAATAGAAGTTAACGTCTATATATAAAATCATCTATGAAAGAGTTTTTGATCTATATAGCTCAGTCGAGTATTTGTTTGGCTATTTTTTGGCTAGTTTATTTCTTCTTGCTTAGAAAGCAAACTTGCTTTAGGTTCAATCGCTATTTTTTGTTGATTGGCATGGGGTTGTCGTTAATATTTCCATTGATTCAGTTTTCGTATGATGTAGCTGTTGTTTTACCTTCTATGGATTTTTCATTGAATGAATCCGAAGGTTTTCAGAATGTAAATGAGATGAATTCAGCTGTTTCAGTTTGGGGTGTATTGGGAGTGATTTATGTCTTGGGTTTATTTATAACTCTAGCTAGAAATATTAAAGTTTATCTTCATCTGAGAAAATTAAAGAAAGAAGGTCGTCAAAATCTTGAAGGAGGTTATGTGGTTGTATATCACAATCAGGTTTCTACTCCTTTTTCCTTTATGAATAGAATCTATCTAAACCAGAAGAAGTTACAAGAAAAAGAGAAATCAATTATTATAAAACATGAAATTAGCCATATAAAACAAAAGCATTGGATTGATTTATTGTGGGTAGAATGTATCCTTTTATTACAGTGGTTTAATCCTATAATGTGGTTTTATATGCACTCAATGAAGGAAAATCATGAATATTTGGCTGATGAAGCGGTACTTAAAGGTGGTGAATCTGCAGTTCTCTATCGTGCTGTACTTATCAATCAACGATTCCAGGGCCCTGTGTTTTCTTTCGTGAATTCATTTAGTTATTCAAATTATCAAAACAGATTATTTATGATGAAAAAAACAAAAACATCGTCCTGGAAAAAAATGGCAGTACTTGCCTTATTTCCTTTATTAGGATTTTTTTTCTCCATATCGGCTAAGCCTAATTATATCTATGTGGATGGAGAAAGTCAAGAAGCTACTAGTGATTCAACAAAAATTGTTGTAAAAGGAATAGAAACAAAGGGTGAGATAACTAGCGTAAAACTGTCTTCTTTAGATGGTCTTTCCGGAGATTCCCTATTATTGATTATAGATGGAAAAGAGGTTAGTCAAACGGAGCTGAAGACTCTGAATAATGAAGATGTAGATAATATATCAGTACTTAAAGGTCAATCGGGAGTTGAAGTATATGGCGATAAAGGAAAAAATGGAGTAATAATAATTAATAAGACTAAGAAAGACTGGTCGGATGTTGATGCCTTACTAATAATAGATGGTGAGGAAAAAACAAAAAAAGATATGGATGCTCTTAGCTCTGACCAAATAGAAAGTATCTCGGTACTTAAAGGTCAATCGGGTATTGAAGCATATGGCGATAAAGGGAAAAATGGTGTGATAATAATCACTCTTAAAAAAGAAGACAGTTCACAGTGAGAATCTTCCATAGTAGCAACTTACATTTAATGAAGGA
>CAZOVL010000034.1:0-25778 GCA_964583185.1 uncultured Bacteroides sp.
ACTTAAATGATACACTTTCCGATTTACATCCTTCTCACGTATTGGAGCGCCCTAAGGTTATCTACAACGATCAAACAAAAAAGTTTGTAATGTGGCTTCATGTTGACAGTCACGATTACGCAAAAGCAGCTGCCGGTGTAGCTGTAAGCGACACACCCAATGGAGAATTTCAATACCTGGGATCTATGAGACCCAATGATGCAATGAGTAGAGATATGACTCTATTTAAAGATGATGATGGTACGGCATATCACGTATACTCTTCGGAAGAGAACAGAACACTTTACATCAGTGAGTTAACGGATGATTACCTAAACCATACGGGTAATTTTACTCGTAACTTCATTGATCAATCTAGAGAAGCTCCTGCTGTGTTTAAGAGAAACAACAAATATTTCATTCTTTCATCGGGCTGTACTGCCTGGGACCCTAATCAAGCTGAATATGCTGTGGCAGATGCTATGTTGGGAGAATGGACTGTGATGGGTAATCCTTGTTCCGGAAAAGATGCAGACATCACTTTTTATGGACAAAGTACCCACGTACTTCCTATTCAAGGTCAACCCGATGCATATATGGCTATGTTCGACCAATGGAAGAAAACGGATTTAATTGATTCCAGATACATTTGGCTACCGATTAAATTCACATCAGACACTACTATTGATATTGCCTGGAATGAAAAATGGAACATAGAAGAGGCTTTTAATAAAGAGTAAAATCGTCTCAACTAACAGAATTCCACAAAAGACCTAAATGTTGATATTTAGGTCTTTTGTTTTTATAAAAAATGGGATTAACGGATAATGCTTCTTTCTTCTGTTTCCTTTTTTTATACCTCTGAAATTCAATCTCCTACTTCACTCAGAGAATCTTTATTACTTAAAGTATATTAAAATAAGGGTTTGCAAGTTAAGTGAATATATTTACATTCGTTCTATGGTTAGCCAAAATACATAAAATAGTATCTTTGAACTTTGAAACGGAAAAATGAAACAAGAGGTCTAGGACCGACAGCCCCTCGGTCCTAGACCGATAAACAGGCCGCCTAGAGAGCGTACAGAAGGGGATGATGGAGTCATTTTTTCAATGGAATTTAATTTCATAAATTGAGTTTTTATTGAAAGAAAAGAAGGATGAAAAATAAAAATAAAAGGGTCTTGGTAGGTATCAGCGGTGGCATAGATAGTACAGCCGCTTGCATACTTCTACAAGAACAAGGCTTTGAAGTGATAGGCTTAACACTACAAGTCTGGGGTGAGGCTCCAGCGGAAGCCAAAGAGGTGGCCGACAAATTGGGCATAGAACACCACATCATTGATGAAAGAGAGGTGTTTCAGCAAACCATTATACAAAGCTTCATTGACGAATATAGGTTGGGTAAAACACCTAATCCTTGCGTGATGTGCAACCCATTATTTAAATTCAGGGTATTAACGGAATGGGCCGACCAGCTGAATTGCCAATGGATTTCCACAGGCCACTACATACGCATTGTAGAAAAAAACAATCATTTCTATCTACAAATTGGAGTAGATGCTAAAAAAGATCAATCCTATTTTTTGTGGCGAGTGGGACAAGACGTTCTTAAACGCACTATTTTCCCTTTAGGTAATTACTTAAAGACTGATGTCCGAGAATATCTACGCACCAAAGGGTTTGAAAAGAAATCGCAAGGAGGAGAAAGTATGGAGGTCTGCTTTATTCAATCTGACTACCGTGATTTTTTGAAAGAACAATGTCCCGATATGGATAATCAGATTGGTTCCGGATGGTTTGTTAATAAGAAAGGTGAAAAGCTTGGGGAGCACAAAGGTTTTCCTTATTACACCATTGGCCAACGGAAAGGATTAGGCATTGCACTGGGAGAGCCGGCTTATGTTATCAAACTAAATCCCGAAAAAAACACGGTGATGCTAGGTAAAGAGGAAGATCTTCTCTCCTATCATATGCTAACTGAAGCACCTGAGGTGGTTAGCAAAGAGGAATTCCTTTCCTGCACAAACCTGTCTGTACGCATTAGATACAGAAGTAAACCCATCCCCTGTAGTGTAAAATTCTTGGAAGACAACCGACTACTAGTTACCTTTGAACAGCCGGCATCTGCCATCACACCCGGACAATCTGCCGTTTTCTACGATGGAGATCGTGTATTGGGTGGAGCTATTATTGATTTTCAACGGGGATTACAATGGATTATTGAACAACAAAAAAACTAATAAACTAATAAAATGCTAAAACGAACTAACCTTTTAATACTTGTATTATTTCTTACGCTTACAGCTGTGGCTAACTCCGGCTATAAATATAGAGTGCTCCTAACGGATAAAAATAAAACCACATACTCTCTAAACAAGCCTCATCAATTCTTATCTAAGAAAGCCATTGAGAGAAGAGAGAAACAAAATCTAGCCATTGACTCCACTGATTTACCGGTATGCGATGCATATATTAAAGCAATAAAGAAACTGGGAGTTAAAGTGGTGGCTAAAGGAAAATGGAATAACTTTGTTACCATTGCTTGCAATGACACAACGCTCATTAACAAAATTACTAAACTTCCTTTTGTTCGTTCAGCTAAACGAGTATGGAACTCTCCCATAGAAAAAGAAAAAGCTCCTGAACGCGATTCCTTGATTAATACGTATGAAACCAATGACTCGTTATATTATGGAACGGCTACAAAACAAATACAAATTAATAATGCAGATAAGCTTCACCAACAAGGGTTTAGAGGAGAAGGAATGCACATTGCTGTCATTGATGCAGGATATCACAATTTAGACTCTATTGATTTAATGAGCAACGTCAACATTGCAGGAATAAAGGATTTTGTGTATCCCAATAAAAACCTATACCTTGAAAACAGCCACGGATTGGGAGTTTTATCGTGTATGGCAATGAATCGCCCCTATGTAATGGTAGGAACAGCTCCTGAAGCCACCTATTGGTTACTACGTAGTGAAGATGAAGGAAGTGAACATTTGGTTGAACAAGACTATTGGTCGGCTGCAATTGAATACGCTGATAGTGTAGGAGTAGATGTAATCAATACCTCTTTGGGCTATCACTCTTTTGACGATGAAAGTCAAAATTACGAGTACAAACAACTGGATGGAGAATCCGCTTTAATTTCTAAACAAGCCTCGTTAGTTGCCCAAAAAGGAATGGTTTTGGTTTGCAGTGCCGGGAATGCAGGAGCAGGCTCTTGGAAAAAAATAACCACTCCGGGTGATGCAACCAATAATTTAACCGTTGGAGCAATTGATAAGTCCGGGATATTGGCTCCCTTCTCTTCTATAGGAAACACAGCAGATGGAAGAATTAAACCCGATGTAGTTGCTGTGGGAAGAGCTTCTGCTGTGGTTAGTCCGCAAGGTGTTTTATCAACAGCCAACGGAACCTCATTTTCGTCTCCTATTCTGTGTGGCATGGTAACTTGCCTATGGCAAGCTCTCCCTCAATTAACTGCGTATGAAATTATGGATTTGGTTAGACAAGCAGGCGATCGCGCTGAAAACCCGGATAACATTTACGGATATGGGCTTCCTGACTTTTGGAAAGCCTACGAATTAGGTAAAGAGAAAAAATGAATAATGACACCCTCACCCTATTAGAGTTAAACACCTTAGCTCGTAAAAGTTTGGAGCAATGCTTACCCGATAGCTATTGGATTCGGGCAGAATTGAGTGAGGTGCGTGTAAATCAAAGCAGTGGGCATTGCTATTTGGAGCTGGTTCAAAAGGATGCTCACACCAACTACTTAATAGCTAAAGCCAGAGGTATTATTTGGGCTAATGTCTGGGGAATGTTACAACCTTTCTTTGAAGAAACCACCGGACAAAAGTTTGAAGCGGGCATCAAAGTGTTAGTTGAAGTATCCATTCACTTTCACGAGTTATACGGATATAGTCTGGTTATTGAAAACATCAACCCGGAATATACGCTAGGTGATATGGCGCTGAGAAGAAAAGAAATTTTAGATCAATTGGAAAAAGAGGGTGTGCTTACCCTAAATAAGGAACTCCCTTTCCCCACTCTTCCTCAACGCATAGCTGTCATCTCTTCGGCTACTGCAGCAGGCTATGACGATTTCAACAATCAGTTAATGAACAATGAGCAAGGATACGCTTTTGATGTTCAGCTATTTCCGGCTCTAATGCAAGGAGAGCGGGTAGAATCTTCCGTTCTATCTGCTTTAGATGCCATTTTACAACATCCGGATACTTTTGATGTAGTGATTATTATACGAGGTGGAGGGTCAACCTCCGATTTATCGGGTTTTGACACCTATCTCTTAGCCGCTGCTTGTGCACAATTTCCATTGCCCATTATTACAGGCATTGGCCACGAAAGGGATGATACAGTATTGGATAGTGTGGCCTATAAACGAGTAAAAACACCTACAGCTGCAGCAGAATTCCTATTATACCGAATGGATGTAGCCGCAGAATCGCTCTCTCAACTCTCCAATCGGTTACGAGAGTCTACTTATAGTCTGTTAATGATGGAAAAAAACAGACTCTTACTTTTTCAACAACAAATTCCACGTGTCACTCATTCGTTGCTAACCAATGAAAAAATAGGACTGACAGGTTTAAATGGACGATTGAATCAAGCCATTACACAATACTTATCTAAAGAGAGACATCGTTTGGAACTCATTACTCAAAAAGTAAAATATGCCTCACCATTATTTATTATGCAAAGAGGATATACCTTAACTACAGTTGAAGGTAAAATAATAAAGAGTAAAACGGATTTAGTAAAAGGAGATATTTTAACGACACACTTCAAAGATGGAGAGGTAAAATCGGAGGTAAAAGAATAAACAAAATGACAAAAAAGCTAAGTTATTCAGAGGCAATTAAAAGGCTGGAAAAAATTGTAAACCAGATAGAATCGAATGAACTGGAAATTGACGATTTAACAGAAAAAATAAAAGAAGCCAATCAACTCATTCATTCTTGTACAGAAAAATTAACGAAGATTGATCAAGAAGTGGAAAAAATCCTGATAGATCGGAAGAGTTTTGAAGAATAAAAAGTATATTTGTTGCTCATAGAGGATAAAATAGACAAAAATGAAAGAATTAGACTGGTCAAATCTGTCATTTGGATATATTCCAACAGACTATAACGTTAGAATTAGTTACCGTAATGGAGAGTGGGGAGAACTTGAAATACACAGTGAGGAATATGTAAATTTACATATGGCTGCTACTTGTTTGCATTATGGTCAGCAAGTTTTTGAAGGAATGAAAGCTTTCCGTGGAAAAGATGGTAGAGTAAGAATATTCCGTGTAGATCAAAACGCTAAAAGACTTCAATCATCTTGTGAGGGTATTTTAATGCAAACTCTTCCGGTTGAACGCTATATTGAGGCTGTAATTAAAGCGGTACAACTTAACGAGCGCTTTGTACCCCCTTATGAGAGTGGTTCATCACTTTACATTCGTCCTTTATTAATTGGAACAAGTGCACAAGTGGGTGTTGGAGCTGCAACCGAATATACTTTTATAATTTTTGTTACTCCAGTAGGTCCATACTTTAAAGAGGGATTTAAAGCAACACCTTATGTTATTCTACGTGAGTTCGACCGTGTAGCACCTAAAGGAACTGGTCGTTATAAAGTGGGAGGAAACTATGCCGCTAGTTTAACTGCCGGAGAAAAAGCACATTCCATGGGTTACTCTGCCGTACTATATTTAGATGCCAAAGAGAAAAAATACCTGGATGAATGTGGTCCTGCAAACTTCTTTGCCATTCAAGGAGACAAATACATTACTCCTAAATCGGAATCTATTCTTCCTTCTATAACTAACAAAAGTTTAATGACATTAGCCGAGGAAATTGGCTTAACAGTGGAACAACGTCCCGTTTTAGAAGAAGAGTTGGAAAACTTTGATGAAGCAGGAGCTTGTGGAACTGCAGCAGCAATTAGTCCGGTTTCCAGAATTGACGATATAGATAAAAACAAATCGTACATTTTCAGTGAAGATCATACTCCCGGACCTATCTGTACAAAACTTTATAATAAGTTACGTGCCATTCAATACGGCGACGAAGAAGACAAGTACGGATGGATTACATTCATTGACTAAACTTGATGATTCAAAAGAAACAGTTATGCACATAACTATAACTACACTAGTAGACAATTGTGTTTACGGAAAAAACTTAAAGGGAGAACATGGACTCTCTCTTTTTGTTGATACCGGTACCCATCGTTTTCTCTTTGATACGGGGGCATCCAACTTACTTCTTGCAAATGCACAAACACTAGGAATAGACTTATCTACTGTTGATTTTGTTATCCTATCGCACGGACACAGAGACCATACAGGAGGATTAGAGGCTTTTTTAACGCTTAACACAAAAGCTAGAGTACTGGCTAAACCCAATATCATCTATAAAAAATTCACTGTCCGTCATGAAAATGGAATGCCTCAACTCCCCCAATCAATGAAGGATCGATTTATCTTTATTGAGGATTTCACAGAGTACATTCCCAATGTCTTTATTATCCCTCAGATAGCAATTACCTATGAAGAAGATACGCACCGAAGAGGCTTCTTTATTGAAAAAGAGGGAGAAACCTTCCGAGATGACTTTTCCGATGAACTAGCTGTAGTCATAAAAACAAAAAAAGGGTATGCCTTACTGACTGCTTGTTCGCATTTAGGGGTGACTAATATTATTGAACAGCTTAAAACTCATTTTAATTTATTACATTTGGAGCTGATTCTAGGGGGATTTCATTTAATAAAATCGCCCAAGGAAGATATTGAAAGAGTGGCCTATTACTTATTTGATAATGTAAAAGGAAGCGTTGGTCTCTGTCACTGCACAGGGATAGAGGCTTATCCCCTATTTCAAAACAGATTAAACAAACAGGTTTTTTATAATCACACAGGAAAAGAAATAAAACTGGAATTGTAAGATGGCTAAAAACAAATTACAAAAATTTGAGGATATGAATCAGTATCCACACGTTTTTCAATATCCTTTTCACATCATTACGACTTCTGCCTTTCCTCTAAAAGGAGAATGGAATCAATCGTTCTTTAAGAACAATAATCCCATCATTTTGGAATTAGGATGTGGAAGAGGCGAATACACAGTGGAACTGGCTAAACTATTCCCCAACTGTAATTTCATTGGAGTAGACATCAAAGGGGCCAGAATGTGGAGTGGAGCAACAGAATCGCTCACCTTGGGAATGAAAAATGTGGCTTTTATTCGTACCAGCATAGAATATATTGATGCCTTTTTTGGTCCGGAAGAAGTCTCTGAAATATGGATTACTTTTCCCGATCCACAGATGAAGAAAGCAACCAAACGCCTGACTTCTACATTCTTTCTTCAACGCTACCGCCATATATTAAAGAAAGAGGGAATTATCCACTTGAAAACGGACAGCAACTTTCTTTTTACCTATACCCAACTTCTCATCCAAGAGAATAATCTCCCTCTGGAGTTTATAACAGAAGATTTGTATCAGTCCGACTGGGCCGATGAAGTCCGTAGCATCAAGACCTATTATGAACAGCAATGGATAAACAGAGGACTAACCATTAAATACATAAAGTTTAAGTTAAACGACAAGGAGGAGTGGTTGGAACCTGATGTAGAAATTGAATTAGACAGTTATAGAAGCTATAATCGCCATAAAAGGAGCGAGTTACAAAAACGAAAATAAAAACAAAGAGCTATGACATTATATCCTAAATTAATTTTAGAGGCCTTAACCAATGTACGCTATCCGGGTACAGGCAAAAACTTAGTTGAGGCCGGAATGGTTGAAGATAACATCCGAATTGATGGAATGAAGGTTTCTTTTTCATTGATTTTTGAAAAATCCACAGACCCTTTCATTAAATCGGTGGTTAAATCGGCTGAAGCCGCTATATTAAGCTACATAAGTGAAGATATAGATATTAAAGGAAACATATCTGTAAAAACACTCCAAGCTCCACGCCCTGAAGTGGGACATATGCTGCCCGATGTAAAAAACATCATTGGAGTATCCTCGGGCAAAGGAGGAGTGGGAAAATCAACAGTAGCAGCCAACTTAGCCGTATCGCTAGCTAAAAAAGGATACAAGGTGGGACTTTTAGATGCCGACATCTTTGGTCCTTCTGTTCCTAAAATGTTTCATATTGAAGATGCACGTCCTTACTCTGAAAAAATTGAAGGTAGAGAGTTGATTCTACCTATAGAAAAATACGGAATTAAAATTCTATCCATTGGTTTCTTTGTTGATTCCGATCAAGCGACTCTTTGGAGAGGAGGAATGGCTAGCAATGTATTGAAACAACTAATTAGCGATGCACATTGGGGTGATTTAGATTACTTTGTTATTGACTTACCTCCCGGTACAAGTGATGTACATTTAACCATTGTACAAACTTTGGCTTTAACCGGAGCCATTGTAGTAAGTACACCACAAGATGTGGCTTTAGCTGATGCTAGAAAAGGTATCAATATGTTTACCAACGACAAAGTAAATGTTCCCATCTTAGGCCTGGTGGAAAATATGGCTTGGTTCACTCCGGCTGAGTTACCCGATAATAAATACTATATTTTTGGGAAAGAAGGCGCAAAAAAGCTTTCAGAAGAGATGAATGTTCCTCTTTTAGCTCAAATACCAATTGTGCAGAGCATTCGTGAAGGAGGAGACAAAGGAGAACCTGTAGCTTTAGATGAAAATACAATAACAGGAAAAGCTTTTGAGGAGTTAGCTCAAAAAGTGGTTAAACAGATTGATCTGAGAAACCTTACACAACCTCCTACACAAATAGTAGATATTACAAAACAGTAAAAGGAACAATACTTAACTTAGAGGACTAGAACAGTCATAAAAGCTGAAATGAGCTGTGCCTGAATCCAATTTAAACAGATTCAGGCACAGCTGTTTTTAAAACAAAACGAAAACCAACTTACATTAAAAAATAAACTTAGAAAAAGACTCCCTCAGTATATCCTAACCACCGTAAAACGGTTTCACCCCACACTATAATCATTCCCCAGGATATAATCATCATAACCATTCCAAACTTAAATGTATCGCTCCAACTGTATTGATTCGTAGTATAAAGCAAAGCTGCAGGCTTACTATTAAAAGGTAAAACATAAACGTGATTAATCAACAAAGCAGAAGAAAAAGCAAGGCTAAGAGGAGGTAATCCCAACCTTTGCTCCATACTTAATGCAATAGGAATAAAAATCAATGTTCGAACAGTTTTGGACTGAAAAAAGATGGAACTAAACATCATTAAAAAAGTCAACAATAAAAAGATGGCCCAAAATGGAGTGGAAGTACCTATACCTAAATGATTCAAACCCGAATTCACCAAGATATTTGGTAAACCGGTAGCTGAAAACCCCGATCCAAGTGTATAAGCACCGGCCGAGAATAGCATTAAATGCCAAGGTATATCTACATCATTCCATTGAACAACACCTATCCGAGGAAACAGAGCAACAATAGCCCCTCCAAAAGCAACGGTTGTTGGGCTAATGCCATGTACTTTATCTGTAGCCCACAGCACCAATACTACAAAGAAGATAATTACCGCTTTCAATTCTACAAAGGAGAACTTACCCATTTTTTCCAGCTCCTCTCTCAGGTGATCAATACCTCCCTCAATTTGAGGTTTACGTTCCTCCGGTTTTAAAGGAAATATTATTTTTGATCCTACAAACCAAGCAATTAAAATAAGTATAATGGCCAAGGGAAAGGCAGCAACAAACCAATCTTGATAGCTAAACAAACTCCACCCCATTGCCTGTGCCATCATTGCCCCAGCCAACAAGTGAGCTCCTGCCCCTGTATAGAAACCTGTTGCTCCAATATTGATTTGAAAAAGATTTTGAAGAACTAGATTTCGTCCAAAGTTATTCCTGTTTTCCCCACCTGTAGCACCATACATTGCAGCAATAACCATAAAAATGGGCAGCATGATTGCCGCTTTGGCTGTGGTTGCGGAGATTAATGCTGACAAAACAAGGTTGATGATAAAAAAACAAAAGAGAATCCAACCCGTAGATTTTCCAAAACGAATCATCACCACCAAGGCAAAGCGTTTGGCTACTTGTGTTCTTACAAGCATACTGGCCAATACAAAAGACAATATATTTAACCACATAACCGGGTGTCCCAGTTGAGCAAAAGCCTCCTTCTCCGTTGTAACATTGGTTAATACAATAGCTAAAATGACCAACAAAGAGGTAATATAATTGGGTACAGCCTCGGTTATCCAAAGAATTATGGAAGCAATAAAGATAGCAAGCATCGCATAATTTATTCGGGAAAACTCTACCGCTCTAATCGCATCTGTATCGCCCAAAGCCATAAAACGTTTAACCGCACTTGCTCCTAGTGCTTGTGCATCAACCTCTATAGTATTAAGAAAGCTGAAATCACTAAACCAATATATTACAATAAAAGATAGGACAGCCAGTGGCACCCCCAATAAAGCCATCCACCTTTCCACCCCTGATTTTTTCATCTGAGGCAGCTTTTCTATCCGATAATTATTCATATCGAGAGGATCGAAGCCTGACTCTCTATTCACCATAGTATATCTTTATTTGTCACTTCAAGAAAAGAAGTGTATTTGCTTGTATTAAATAATTATCTTGCCTTGAAACGAACCCGGTAATCTCCTTGTGTTTTACCACAAGAAGATTACCAGATTGTTTACTAAAACAAATGATTAAAGGTTACCAGTTTTTATAGGGATTTTTCATTAACATAGAGTTATAATACTTTACTTCTCCAGTTACTTCTTCTCCCAGCCATTCAGGTTTAATAAAAGCCTCATCTTCAGATTTCAACTCCACTTCGGCAACAACCAACCCTTCATTATCTCCATAGAACTCGTCTACCTCAAAAGTGTGTTCTCCAGCTTTAACCAAAAATCGGGTCTTATCAATCACCCCCGGCTCACAAATTGCCAATAACTCTTGAACCTCACTAACCGGAATCTCTTTTTCCCATTCATAGCGAGAAGCACCCGATGCACTGCCTATTCCTTTTATTGTAATAAAGCCTTTCTCTCCCTTGACTCTTACACGTACAGTACGTTCAGGAACAGACGAGAGATATCCTTGAGTAATACGCAATGAATGACTAACAAAAGGCTTAAAATCTCCTTTTACTAAAAATTTCCGTTCAATTTCCTGTGATGCCATAACTTTTAATTTGCTAAAGGTTTATTTTTCATTCCTATTACCCGCTTAATTGCTTGCAGATAATTGATATTTTCATAACTTGTTAATAAGCAATCGCTCATTGTCTTTTTGATGTCTTCTACCTCTGTGGATTCCGAGTTGATGGTCTGCAACATAGCTCCATTAATATAAACTTCTCCTGTTTCACAGATGGTGTTATTCACCATATAACCAAACCTTCTTTTCTCTACTTTAACCGCTTGAAGGTCGGGATGATTATTGACAATCTCCAGAAATTCGTCCAGAGTATATTCCTCTTTTGTCAGTTTAGGTAAGTTTTCCACTTTAAAGGCTGGAAACACTTCCTCTTCAATCATTTTTGAAGCCATAGGAAACTCCCCTTTCATTAATGGATTCCATTGTTCTAGTCCATCAACAGTTTGAATATAGGTTTTGATATCCATTTTCCCATCTCGAATCTTAGTGTTGTTCACATCGTTCGTTCTACTAACAATATAAATCTCTTTACTCGTCCGTTCCCATACCTTTTCAGGAACAGGTATACTCAAACGAGCCATCCGTTTAGCAGATTCACAGAAGTTGCGACCAAATGTACGAAACTCGAAACGAGGTTTGGATATTTCTCCAATCTTTAATTCTTCTTTTTTAGACATAATTCATTTTTTGTTTTTGTAACTTCATTAAGAAGTAATAATATCAAATCCTATTTTATTCAAGTCCGGGAACATTATCACCTCCTGATAGATTTTCTTTTTGTGGTGAAGCATCAGCAAAAACCCAAGGTCCTGTCCCATTAGGGAAACGAGCATAGGAAGCAGAAGCTTGTTTTTCATAACCCGTTAGGTTAAAATCATCAAGAGAAGCACCCGTTGGAGAGAATAGCTGAACGCGTACATTTTTCTTAGCGGATAATCCACCGGTAAAAAACATACCTTGATCCCAGTCACTATGATTAGCCTCAACATCTCTAGAATACAACAACAGATACTCTCCACCTTTCAATACATATCCATCTTGACCTGTCCAAACAACCTTTCCATCTTTTTCAACATATACATCTTTAAGAGGTATAGCTGTTTCTCCTTTATTGAATACTTCTATAAATTTATCGTTCCCATTCAATTCGTTGAGAGCCAAATCTTCATATTTAACAGGAATAGCACCCACTTCATATTCCACCTCTTTCGATTTAGCTTCTTTGCCATTGTTTCCCTTTACTTTGATGTAGAAAACCACTTTAGCCTTATCTTCTTGTTTAGGTATTGATGCAGAAAAAATATCTCCTGTTTTTTTCTCCATAGCCAGAGATTGTTCAGCTCCCCCATTCACTTTGTAAAACAAAGTGGCAGATTCTACTCCCTCTAGTGCAGTAATTACGGCGGTTACAGCAGCAGCATCATCCGGAGTTATTGCCTCCCCTGCACCCACAGTAATATCTCCAAATGTGGGTGGTCCCTGATACATTTTATCGTCTACACAGCTAGCTAATCCAATGACTAGACAAAGTGCCATTATTATTTTTTTCATTTTTACTGATTTTTATTGTTAAAAATTAATTTCCATTCTTAGAGCTAACATATGGTAATTTACACCCGCATCCTTTGTCATTTCTTTGTAATCGGAAGTAGGTTTACCCTCAGCGTTATATCCTACTTTCAATTTTCCTTTTCCATTGGCATAACGATCGTTATTGGAATACTGATAATTAAGAACCACCTTTACGTTTTTATTTATCCAATAATTAAGCCCCACTGTAAAGTTCTCTCCAGATCCACCTAAAATGTTTTGACTATTCAGGTTTAGATAATCGTAACGGAACAACAACTCTATATCACCCCAGCTACGACCTCTGCTTGGCATAGTAAATTCTCCTTCACCTCTGTTGAAGTTCTGTTTTCCGCCAAAAAGCATATATCCTGCGTAAGCATACCATCCCTTGAAGTGCTTATCCGATAGGTTATCTTCATTAGTAAAACTCTTTACTTTGGTTTTATTTCCTATAAACTCACTTTGGAAGCGAAATCCCTTAGCATATCCTGCCAACTCAAAACCATAAAGTAAATCGTGTTGAACATCTCTAATTAAGTCGGTATCAATGTATTTTTTACGATTGATAGAGGTTCCATTTCTTACACTGTAACGAGACGTACCAAATTCAGACGTAGAAACATCTGTTTTAGGCGTTCTATATGAAATGGCAGCACCAAAATGCAAGCCCATAGTTTTGTCTTTACTCTGTGGCATATAGTTTACCTTATAGGTGTAAGAATAACCTTGACTTCTTCCAAAATCTTTGTTATTATCATCTACATATTCTGCCACTTCACTATCTTCTATTGATTGGAAGAACATTCCTAAGGTACTTCTAAAAGCACCTTTAGCATATTCTGCCTCAATTCCCAAGTGACGGGAAGGAGCAAATGCCGATACGACCATTGGACGCTCCATCAAAGCCAAATATCTGGAACTGGTAGTACTCTCCATAGAGAATCCTTCTTTAAAGTTTCCACCTCTAAATGTCCAGTTCTTAAGCCCTGTATAGCCAATAATTGCATCTTTCAACTCAAACTTACCACTGCCAAAATCAGTATCAATCTCTCCATACCAACTGGGAGTTATCTGTGCTTTAATGGCAAAGCGTGCACGACGAATTTTAGCTCCGTTACCTATTGGGTCGTATCCATCTTCCACTCCCCAAAAAGCTGCAGCATCCGCTTGTACACGAGTATCAAGCCATAACTTGTAATTCTCATTTTTAGATTCAAAGACTAATATTCCATCACGAGCCTCAGCCTGTAGTTTCTGTCGATCCACCTTTACGCCATACTGATTATAGCGCACTTCAAGCTCCTCTTCATTTTGTTGTGCCTGAGCTACAAACCCAAGAGGAAAAAGAATAATTAAAAATAAAGCTAATCTTGTTCTCATTGTTTTAGATTTTAAGTTGACTTAAATATTTTTTATAAACTGTATTAAATTATCACCACGCTGTACTCCCAAACTTTTTCTCAAACGATAACGACTAACCTCTACACTCTTAGGATTAATATTTATCAGGTTCGCTATTTCTTTGGATGAAAAGCCTAAACGAAGTAGAGTGGTTAAACGCTTTTCTTGCTCCGTTAATTCAGGATATTTCTCTGATAGCTTAGAAAGAAAGTGTTTGTGAAGTGTCTCAACTTCGGAATAAAACCCACTCATCTCATTGGAAAACGACTTGTGAAAACTGATTGTTTCACGCAGCTTATCTAATTCCTGATGAAGACTATCAGGGTCTTTTATCCTTTTTATCTTCTTGATTTCCTTCTCTAGTTGTTCCAAAAACAGGCGTTGTTCATTCATATTCAAAGCCATATTAATAAGCTCCTGACGCCTAAGCTCTATTTTTTCGCTCATCTTTTGACTCTCTTGCTGAATAGCTTTCAGTTCAAGGTTGGCCAAATTCTGCTGAATTATATTTCGCTCCTGTTGTTCAATGCTTAAAGCCTCCTGTGCTTTTTGTTGTTGCAATTTTTGTCTTCTAAAAGAAGCAACAACCATAGTTACAATGAGCAATAAAAGCAGAATGGTTAATGGTATTTCAAGATTTGCAATTGGTGTACTAATTCTTGGAATGGGAATTGCAGTAGTAGATTCGGGTAAAACCACATAAGCAAGGATAACGTAACTGATGGAAAAAGCCAACAAGGGCGTTGTTATAATTGTCAACCCCGACTGAATAAAAAAGCGAATGTTGAGTTTATCCTTATAGCTTACAAAACCAATTCCAAACAATGCTCCTAATAAAACAAGTACAGGAGAAATAGGAATCATATCAACATTGAAAAACTGAAACAGTCCAGGGATACTAAATAGAACTAACACAATAAACAGAGCAACCAATGAAGAGAAAATAGAAACAGAACTTATCATCAATCTTTTCTTTCTCCACAGAAAACGCCTACTGAAAGGATAGAAAATGCCCAACAGCAAAACAAAAAAGGCCGCAAGAATTAAGGCATCGGAATTGCTTACTGACAAAGAGCTTAAAGTTAAATCTACATTTAAGTTATGTGGAAGTAGTATAGCCAACAAGAAAGGAACATTAGTAATACCTATAGCTATTCCTATCAAAAAAACTAAAATAACCGAAGCCCTTCTAATAAAAGTAACAAGAAGCAATAAATGTGTCTCTCTTTTAACTACCCATCTACGTACAAAGCTATACACCGATAGAGCAATTACAGCACTTAAACAAGGAATAAGAATCCAAGAGATACCTGTAAAAAGTACTGTTTGATAGGATAGTGAGTTTTGATAGAACTGCCATCCCCACACAGCTCCCAGTAAAGCGTAACAAATGGAATTAAATGGACTAATCTTCTTAAAAACCAAAAGTGCTAGTGAGGCTGAAAGCACTAGAATAATATTTACCTGAACAGAGGTAGTTCCCCAACTGCTTTCATAAAATCCTTTCAGGAAATTACTATAGACAAAAACATACCCCCAAAAAATGGAGAAAACCAATAGAATTATAATTGCTTTTACTCGCACAATCCCCGATTTTACGGCACTGGAAAAACTATATGAAAGTTCTTGAGTTCCATACCAAATACCTATAACCAGGCAAGCCAATATAACTCCAACTATTTGCATCAGAAATTTCGTTTAATAGCCATTATAGAGAGTAAGTCAGCTGTTTTTTCAGCTATCTGGGCAACCTCTTCAATGTGAAGAGCAAAATAACGCAAGTGGAACTTTTCACTTAACTTCAGGTCTTTCATATTCTGAAAAACTCTTCTTTTTATATGTTGGCCTATACTATTGGTCTCTTTTTCGTAGAAATAAACCCGATGAATTTGTTCTGTAATAAATTGGGGGGTCTTAAAATAGGCCTTGGCAGCAATGGTTACACTTTCTACCGACGAAGTAGATAGCTCTACCAACTTCAATAAGTCTGAATTTAACTCTGCCGGAATATGAGGGACTTCCACATCGTATTGAAAAAGATATCTTTTCATTGTACGTACCAACGTTTCCATATACTCCAGTAAATTCAATACATCTCCTCTTATTTCTGACATCAACGAGTGGGTATATAGTGCTCTTTCAATGCTACGCCTGAGCTCGGAAGATTGGTTCTCCAAATGGGTCATAGCTTGTAAGTTCTCATTGAATTGCTCCGGGGCATCGTATAGATAGTTTTTTACACCACTTTTAAATACCAAAGCTCCTTCATCAATTTTGCCAATGAGCTCATCGATGTCTTTTATTATTTTATTGGTTTTCTTAAAATTAAACATAGCATTAAATTTTATTGATTTCTATGTATTAATATAGTGATTCCTATCTTCCAAATCTTTAATCGGGACTTATTTCCAGTAGCTTTTCAATATCTCCTTTTTTAAATCGCGTTCCTTTGATAAAAAAGGACAGCAAAAGAGTTAATGCCGATGCCCCAATCCAAAAATAACTAACGTAACTAAAGTCATAATAAATATCATGACTTGTAAGCACCTTATTTTGCTCTATTAATAAACCACTAATTAAATCTTGTAATCCTGCACCTAAATAACTAACAATGCCAACAATGCCCAAAGCTACACCCGATGCACTTCTTGGAACGGCCTCCACTGCCATTAATCCACCCAGGAAAGAAACCAAAACACCTACCGAACAACCAAATAAGAACATACTGAGAGTGTTAATCCATAGACTATCTCCTGAGTAGATAAACAGACAGATTGCAAAAAGATTCAGTGTACTAAATAGTAGAACTAAAATTTTGCGATCCCCTTTGAAATATTTATCCGATAACCAACCGGAAAACATGGTACCCAATACTCCCATTAGAGCATTAACCGAAATGATTTTTGTAGCCGTAGATAAACTAAACCCTTTATGTTCTTGTAAAAACAGAACTCCCCACCCCGTTATGGCGTAGCGTGCAACGTGCATAAAAGAACTGGTTATGGCTATGAGCCACACATTTTTATTGTGCAGAGCATATCTTTGGCGAATGCGTGCAGCTTCACCCACTTTAATCTGCTCATTGGTGTTTTTATCTATTTCACCCGACAATATTTTTACATTAGGGAGCCCCATACTTTCCGGAGAATCGTGCATATATTTAAGAATGATGAATATACCTACCGATGAAATCAATGCACCAATAATAAATCCCCATTCCCAAGAATAAATACTTATCACAATTCCAATAATGATAAAAGCCATAAACTCACCTAAGTTTCTGCTTCCACTGAATAATCCATAAAATGTACCCCGACTTTTTAATGGAAACCAACGAGATAGCCCTACTGTTGCAGGACTGGCTCCCATAGATTGAGACCAACCATTAATGCCCCATAAGAATGCAAAGAGTATAAAAAATGCGGTGTTCGAAATTAAGGCAGTCTCTACTGTAACTAAGCCAAAAATTCCGACTAAGAAATTAGCTGCAGAAACACCAATCATACCCGTTACCATAAATCGTTTAATATTACTATGATCGGCTAGTAACCCATTCACAAAACGCCCTATTGCATAGGTAAAAAGCATAATTGATCCTATCACTCCCAATTGTGTGGCATTTAAAATACCACTCTCCATAATGGGACCTTTCATAACATTAAGACTGGTTCGGCAAATATGATAAAGAGCATACCCTATTGTACTAGCAAAAAAGGTTGAAAGTCGCAGTTTTTTATAGTACTGCTGCATTTGCTCATCATCCACTTTTAGTGGTGGAACAATAGGACTTACCTGATAAAACCTTTTTATTTTAGAAAAAATAGACATTGCAAATGTTTTTATAAAGTATTAGGGTTCTCTTTGATTCTATGTACTAAACCAAATATATACATTTTTTTTAATTGTCTAGGTATACAATTTTATACTATATCTGATAATCAATTAGTTAAACAATCTCTGTATAGGTTTTGTTGTGTTTTAATTTTAATGATAAGCTTATTTGTAGTGAAAAACAATCAAAAAAAGAAGAGGTATTTTAATAATGTATGGATTAAAACAAGGTGTTCCTTTGCAAAAAAAGACAAATCCATAGGAGTATTAGAGTAAAATTGAAAGATAAAAGGAGGATGCCATAACTCCTCAATAAAAGAAGAAAAGGAAGACATAAACTAAACATTTAAGTCAACTACATACCAATTCTGCGACGAGTAGAAAGCTTCTCCTTTTGATTTAGGCGGACAAGCCTCACTAGGAAGAACTTGTAAAGGAAAATGATTCAATCAAAGAGAAACAGAATAAAAGTTGAGTTATTTCGGAATTCGGAGAGGTCTTAAGCCCAACTCCAATCTACGCATAGCCTCTTTATGGCATCTCACATAATCTCTTCTGCTACGTATGATGTGACGCCTATAAACCAAACAAGTAGTAATGAAGTAAACAACAGTTTGAATCCACAAAGCAATGTACTCAGAAGAGACCTCATCTAAACTAGCTCCCATATTACTGATTTTCACATACCCATTAATCCCAAAAGTAGAAGGGAACAGAAAAGATACAATCTCCCAGAAAAGAGGAATTGAGGCCCCCGGCCAAGAAATTCCGGAAATAAAGAGTAAAGGAATGGATGTGAAAACAAAAATAACAATACTTGTTTCTCTATTGCGCACCAAGATAGATAATGTCATTGCAAAAAAGATACACGCTAACAAATAAGGAAGTACAAACAACAATAATGTAGTGGGCTGTGCAATCATATTTAGGTTAAATAAAAACGGGACAACACAGAGCACATAGACTGAAATCAAAGCATAAATCATAAAGTAACACAACCCCTTGCCAAAAACAATTCTAAAAATACCCCGGTGTCCCCTGTTGAACTCTTCCAGTTCAATAAATTTCAATCGTTCACGCATGGTACCTGCAGAGAGCCCAATACCCAATGTTAGAGATTGTTGCAAAATCAAAATCAATACAGCAGGAATTAAAAAGGAAGCAAAGCCTGAGGTAGGATTAAACAGAGGTACATCCACATAATTGATGGGATAGGATGTCAACTCTTCTTCTCTAGCAGTGGTTAAAGCCGATCGTTCAATTTTTATATCCTGATTCATTGCCAATGACACTTCAGTATTGGCTAACATTATGGCTTTGTAGTATAATAGCCCACTCATATCGCAATATAAGCTGATATTAACCTGCTCACCTTGATTCAATATTTTATTAAAGTCTCTAGGGATATAAATAATACCGTGTATCTTTTTTTGCTCCATCAACCTTTTAGCCTCTTCCATATTGTCACAATGTGCAACAATTTCTACTTCAGGGGTTGCATCCACCTTGCGAGCATATTCCCTGCTCAAAGCAGAAAAAGAATGATTAACCAAAGCTACAGGAACCTCACGAATGGTTTCGTTAGCATAAATGAAAGAGTAAACCAACGGATACCCTAATGGTAATAAAATAAAGAAAATAAGCACACCTAAATCTTTGCCTACAATTCGAAGCTCTTTTGCCCAAATGTAGTACATATCCCGCAGGCTCTCTTTGAGTTGTTTCTTTATATTCATATCAAATTAAGGAATATAAGGTTCATACTGTAAAGCTCTTTTCAGCCGTTTAAATATCAAAAACGGAAGTAACATAAATACAAACAGAGCGATAATACTTACATACGAAGAACTTAAAGGAAAACCATTTAAGGCCTGATCAACGTAGATTAAAAAATAATGTCGCAGTGGAAACAGATAGCTAGTAGATTGTAATACGGGATGCATTCCCATTACAGGGAATGTAAAGCCGGACATAGAAACCGATAGCACACCCCATAAAGAGGCAAAACTCAAACCCAGACGCAATGAAGGAAAGGTACCGATCATTGCCACCCCCAATGCTTGAGAAGCCAAGATAAGCAGCAGTGTATTAAATAACATAATAGGAATACCGTTAATACAAGGAAAGCCTAAATACACATAAAAATAAAAGTTATAGAACACCCCAACCAACAGATATATAAAGGTCTGAGGCAATAATTTTCCCAAAATAGAAATGTGAATCGATTGTTTGCCTATTCTTAACCACATTCTGGCAGTCCGTTCTTTAATTTCTACCCCAATTGCAAAAACAGTAGTAATCAGTATCATTAACATCATAATCCCGGGAACTAGTGTATTCGACAGGTAAACAGAATAGTTCATTGTGGGGTTATTTAGAGGATGTGTATCAATTACAATGGGTTGTAAAAAGCCCATTGCCTCTTTTTCTGTAGCTCCCTTTGCATATAAAACCGTACGCATGGCAGCCCCCGCCGCCAACTCTCCCATTTTCTTCATATCTTTAAACAACAACGAACCTGCAATGAGGTAGGAGTTATTGATATAAAAAGAGAGTGTGGGTTGTTTTTGTGCCTGAGCATCTTTACTGAACGACTTAGGAACCAGATAAAAGCCATAGAGTTTACCTCTCTGAACATCTTTCCTAGCTTCAATAATGTTGGTATACACCTTTACAACTTCTGTTTGTGGCAGTGCATCCAGGTTTTGAATAAAACTTCTCGATTTAGCCGTTTGATCTAAATCGACTACTCCTACCGGCAAATTAGTAGGAAGTCCGGTATTCATTAAAGAGGTAAAAAAGAAAAGACAAGAAAGAGGAGCTATAACCATACAAAACAGATATAGTGGTCTGGAAACAAGACGTCTGAGTTCTCGCTGCAAAACCAAAATAAAAGCTCTATAGGTTTGTGTATGCCTCATATCTCTTTTCTTATCGATCAAGTTATCGCTCTAAAATAACAGACATTCCGGGACGCAAATTACGGATGGTTTCCATTGGCCTGGCCTTAATCTGAAAAGTCTTTAAGTCGTACTGTCCTGTAGCTTTTGTTGCCTTCCAAACAGCATAAGAACCTAAATCCTTTAGATAATCTACACGTAACTTAATGGAACGATCTAATGCCGGTACATACGCTTCAAATTCAGTTCCCATATCCAAACCCTGAAGCAAATCCTCGCGTACATTAAACACAGTCCAAATATCATCTAGCATTGAAAGATTCATTATGGGAGCACCTGTTCCCACCAATTCACCCCTCTTAGGGAAGATCTCCGAAATTTCTCCCGAATAAGGAGCAATTAAGTAGGTTTCTTTAATATACGATTCCACCTCAGCAACAGCCCCTTCAGCTTGTCTAACCAAAGCTTCAGCGGCCATTTTATCTTCCATTTCAGCCCCATTTTTTGCCATTGCATATTGAGAGAAAGCTGCTCTTTCTGTAGCTTTTGCCGCATTACGTTGTGCCGTAACCTCATCTAATTTTTGTGTAGATACTACTCCTTCAGCGTGTAAGTTTCTGATTCGAAGATATGACTTCTCAGCAATTTCCAATCCTGCCTGAGCTTTGTTCCACATTTCAAAGGCTGCTTGTATTTGCTCATCTCTGGCTCCTTTAATAGCTTTTAGATTTTTAGAGTCTGCCATACGCTTCACAGCCTGAGCTTGCTCCATTTTAGCTAATACCTCCGGTGCCTCCAAAAGAGCCAAGGTATCTCCTTTTTCAACTCGATCGCCCTCAGTTACTCTAAAACTTAAAATCCGACCGGGAATCTTACTGGAGACTCTATATTCAGAGACCTCAACCTCACCTTGAATGAGTTCAGGTCCTTTTTGTAAAGTAAGAAATCCAATCAATGCTACTACTGCAATAATAACTAGAAGTGTTACAAAAGCAATTAGCATATTACTATAACCTTTTTTTCCTGACTTTGCCATATCTGTTTAGCTATATAATTATTTTAATGTACCTACTGATTTTTGGAAGTATAAATCCGTTAACTTAATATCTACTTCAGCATCTATTAGTTCAGAACTTGCCGACAACCACGCTGTGTGAGCTTCTAACACTTGATTTGATGTAATTAATCCTTCATTAAAGCTCAAGTTAGCATAACGTAAATTTTCATTGGCTTTCTCTAAGTTTCTTTGAGCCTTAATTAGTTTTTTAGTGGCTTCATTTATCTTATATGCCGACTGATTTACCTGCAACTCTATTTTTTCTTTTACTTCCTCTCTTTGTAACTCAACAATGCGAGCTTGACTTTTAGCCTCTTTCACTTTATAAATTCCTTCGCCCCAATTCCAAATAGGAATTTGAACGGCCACACCAATATTCCACATTCCTCGAAATTTATTTTCAAAACTGTTGAAAAAACTAGGGTTAGTCACTAAATAGTTTCCAACCACAGCCACAGAAGGTAAAAACTCAGAACGAACCACCTTCACTTTTTGCTGGGCTATGCGATGAGCCAAAGCCAAGCTACGCAACTCAGGTCTATTCTCCTCTACTTGATCCAAGTCGAAATAGGTGGAAGGAATAATGGGGTCTAATACCTCTACAAACTCATCTGCTAGTCTTATATCTTCTTTTAAGTCCAGACCACAAATCTGACAAAGAAGCATTTTTGATAAACTCAAACCATCTTCTACTTTTGTTAGACTTATTTCAGCTTCATTTAGTTTAACCTGAACAGTTAAGCCATCAGCTACCGTAGCCACTCCCTCTTTTATCATATGTTGCAAATCCCGATCTAATTTCTGCAACAAATCAACATATCCTTGTGCTAAATCTTTTTTCTTTACCAAAGACACCACCTGCCAATAAGTTTGATCAGTATTAAGCAATAATTCTTGAGTACCCAAAGTATATTGCTCCTTCGCCAAACTTTCCAGATGTTTTGTTATTTTATTATAGGCCCTAATTTTCCCTCCCATATAGATGGGCTGTGTAATGGTAACCATACCCAAATACGTGTTGCGAGTATCTGTTCTCAATCCATCAACAATAAATTGTCCGGCTTCATTCAGCGGAACAGCCACCTCATTGCCTAATAAAGAAATCAAGGTTGGAAGTTCTGAGCCTGGAAATTGAGCACCCAAGCTTTGAGCAAACCCTTGAAATCCTTGATTAACAACAGAACCCACATTAGACAGTCCGTGCTTTTGCTCATCTGTTAATAAAGAAAATTCCTTTTGATTTCTAAGATAAGTTCCCTTAGCATCTACTTTAGGTAAAAAATTGGTGAAAGCACTTTTTTTACCGTAATAGGCTGAGTTTATTTTCTCACTTTGAATTAAAAGCTCCTTGTTATTTTTTACGGCCAAAGCTCTACAACTATCTAACGATAGTACCCGTTGTGCTTGCATATAGTGTAACCCAATGAAAAACAAGAATGCTCCAAAGATTATTCTTCTCATAACTAGTTGTTTTCTACTGTAATAAAAGTAACTTATTGTTTTATTTTATAAAAATAGCTCGCCGATCAAACAAAAAATCAGCCCGCTCATTTTGAGAACACGAATGTAGGTCTTTTTTTTATAGTTGTCTAGCAAACGTTCTCCAAAATGAGTTCTTTTATACTTTTTTACAGCAAAATAGTTCTTTTAATTCAATAAAACGTTATAAAACACCTGAATTACATATCAGGAACAATTCAAGAACAACCATTCGGAAAAATAATCTATTGAATATCACCGTCTGAATTTCACATTACCGGAAGCATTTGCAGAAAAGAATACTCCTTGAGTGGAGCAATTTCAGTATTAAACAAGATATACCTGAAGCGTTGTCATTTAGAATAAATAGAAAGAAGTAATAAGCCTTATGCTTCTTTCTGTATTAGTACCGTAGCATAAGCCGCAATCCCCTCTTCTCTTCCAACAAATCCCATACGCTCATTGGTAGTAGCTTTTATGGATATATCTTCAAGAGGTACCTGCATTACTTGTGCCAAAACTTCTTTCATTGCAGGAATGTGCGGATTTAACTTGGGTTGTTCGGCACAAACTGTAGCATCTATATTACCCAAAGAATAGCCTTGTTCTCTGATTAACTCCATCACCCGTTTAAGAAGAAGCTTACTATCTACATTCTTAAACTCTGCAGCCGTATCCGGAAATTGATAGCCAATATCTCGTAAGTTGGCAGCTCCCAATAGAGCATCACAAATTACGTGTATCAAGACATCAGCATCAGAGTGACCGGCTAATCCATTGGGATAATCAATCTTAATCCCTCCCAACCAGAGCTCTCTATTTTCAGTCCACCGATGTACATCATATCCAAATCCTACACGTATTTTCATAGCTATTTATTGATTTGTGCTAATTACCGAATGGGTAAATGCAATACTTTTTCATCTTCCAAGTACCCCTCCAACTCTTGCCCTACCCTAACAGGACCTACCCCCTGAGGCGTTCCCGTAAAAATAAGATCGCCTATCTTCAATGTCATAAAACGACTAACGTAAGCAATTATCTCATCTACAGAATGAAGCATATCTTTAGTATAACCCTTCTGAAGAATTTCTCCATTATTTTTCAATGAAAAATGGAGGTTTTGTACCTTTTTATACTCATTAAGTTGCACAAAGTCACCAATAACAGCCGAACCATCGAACCCTTTGGATAACTCCCATGGCAACCCTTCACTTTTAAGTTTTCGCTGTAAATCTCTAGCGGTTAAATCAATACCTACAGTAACCTCTTCATAGTAACGTGAAGCAAAACGAGTAGCTATGTTTTTCCCTAAACGATTGATGCGAACCACCAACTCCGTTTCATAATGAAACTCCTGAGCAAAGTCGGGAATAAAAAAAGGATTACCTCCTTTTAATATAGCTGACTCCGGTTTAAGAAAAATAACCGGATCGGTTCGCCGGGTTTGATCTCCCATCTCTTCTTTATGTAAGGCATAGTTCAAGCCTACTGCAATAATCTTCATTGGCTACTTTTCATTAAAGTCCAAACGATTAAACATCACGGCCAAATGAGCATATAATGAGGTGTTTTGCACCACAATGTCTTCCGGAACCCGAATTCGTACCGGTGTAAAATTCCATACTGCCTGAATGCCTCCGGCAATAATTCGGTCGGTTATGCTTTGTGCAATATCAATAGGTACCGTTAAAATACCAATATTAACCTGATCTTCCTTGATGCGATGTTCCAACTCATCGCTATGATAGATAGGGATATTATTAATGGTTTTTCCCACCTTATCGGGATCAACATCAAAAGCTCCCACAATTTTCAGCCCAAACTGAGTTAACCCGGAATCACCTAATAAAGCACCACCTAAGCTACCCACACCAAATAAGAACGCCCTATGTTCTGTAGAGAACCCCAAGAAATTTTCCAATACTTCAATCATCGTGTCAGTATGATATCCTACCCGTGTCCTACCTGTAATGTTCACATAAGACAAATCTTTTGCAACTTTTGAAGCATCAATATTTATCTCTTTTGAAATTTGTGTAGACGATACATATTCCACTCCTTGTTTCTTGAGTAATCGTACATTAGAAAGATACCAAGGCAATCTGCGTAAAGTAGGTTCAGGAACCTTTATTTTTCTTGACTGTTCACTTTGCATATTCATAATCTGTTCATTCTCTTTTGGGTTGTAAAAATACAATTATTTTCATTAATTGATTGAATTTTATATCGAAAGCTTTCATAAATAATAGATACTATCACTTTCTTTTGAAGATAAAAATGTATGTTTGAACAACGAAAAAAAAGAGAACAATGAAGAAACAAGACTGGAAAGATAGATTAAACGTGGTTTATTCCACCAAT
>CAZOVL010000035.1:0-25304 GCA_964583185.1 uncultured Bacteroides sp.
TTACAGTCTGCCCCATTTGGCCACTCTGGTATTTGCCCTACAATTATATTGTATCTATTGTTACAATTGCGATGCAAAGATAATAGTTAGTTTTTTAAACTCCAACTATAATCAATCATTTTTATTGCAGTTATTGCACATTCATCTCCTTTATTTCCTAATTTTCCTCCGGAACGATCTTTGGCTTGTTGCATATCAAGTGTTGTTAGTAAGCCAAAGATTACAGGGATGTCACTCTCAATATTCATCTGTGTCAACCCTTGAGTAACACCGGAACAAACATAGTCAAAGTGAGGCGTCTCACCTTGTATAACACAGCCTAGTGCAATGACTGCATCTACATCAGTATATCCCATCAATTGACTGGCTCCAAAAGTTAACTCAAAACTTCCGGGTACTGTTTTTACCAATATGTTTTCTTCTAGGGCACCGTGTTTCTTCAACGTATTTAATGCCCCTTCCAAAAGGGAACCGGTTATTTCCTCATTCCATTCAGATACCACAATGCCAAATTTCATTTTTTCAGCACTAGGAACTGTTTCTGGGTTATATTGAGATAAATTAGCCGTTGCCATTTTTATTTGTTTTTAAGTAAAGAAGCTTGTTCTATGAATTTATCAATGTCCATAGCTTGGTAGGAATTGAAGTATTTGTTTTTTATTTGAGTAAATGCCTCAATCGCTTTGTCAAACTTGCCTTCTTTCATGAAGATTGAACCTGCTTGTTTTAAGAAGATGGGGCTCAATGTATTATTGTCTGCTTGGTTAGCCGCTTTCATTAAGTAGCTGGATGCTTTATCTAAATTTCCAAGTTCAGCATAACAATTACCGGCTGCACCTATAATTGCAGGAGCAATCATTTGGTCGTTAGCTTTGAATTTCTCTAAAGATTTTACAGCTTCTTCATTGTTTCCCAGGTTATGATAGCAAATTCCCATATAAGCATGAGCTAAATTAGCTGCTTTTGTTCCTCCATATGTTTTAGCTACATCAACAAAACCTTTATATGCAATACTATCTCCATTTAGAGCCATTTCATATTCTCCATTTTCAAAATAGGCTTGTCCTTTAAATAAAGCGATTTGAGCTGTCTCTTCACGTGGACCTGAATAGAGATTGTTATAAGCAAGAATTCCCGCTATGATAACAATAATTGCTACAACACCACCAATGAGTAGGTTTTTATTTTTAAGAATAAAAGCTTCTGAGTTTGTTAGTGCATCTTCAACATTAAGATGTTCTTTTTGCTTATCTTTTGCCATTGTATTATAATTAATTTTTATTTAGCTAGTTTTCAGAGAGCAAAAGTAGGTTTTTTATACATATAAAAGAAATTTCATTCTATATTTTTCTAGAGCTAACGAGAAACTATAAAAAACTTCCTATTTTTGTGTTATTATACTCCAATTTATATGTTATTAAAACGAATTTCAATCCTCAACTATAAGAATTTGGCTCAGGTAGATCTTGAGTTTTCAAAAAAGTTAAACTGTTTTGTGGGACAAAACGGAATGGGTAAAACTAATTTATTAGATACTATTTATTATTTATCTTTTTGTAAGAGTAATACTAATCCCATAGACTCTCAAAATATTTTACACAATGAAGACTTCTTTATGATTCAAGGAAGTTATGAAACTACAACCGGTGAGGAAGAAGATATTTATGTTGGGGTGAAACGCAGACAAAAGAAGCAGTTTAAGCGAAATAAAAAAGAGTACGATCGGTTGTCCGATCATATTGGCTTTATCCCTTTAGTCCTTGTCTCTCCTTCCGACTCCATCTTAATTGAGGGGGGAAGTAAAGAACGTAGAAAGTTTTTAGATGTAGTTATTTCACAATACGATAAAGAGTATCTTGAAGCTTTAATACGTTATAATAAAGCTCTAGAGCAAAGAAACTCCTTGTTGAAAAGTGAACAAGTGGTTGAGCCGGAACTTTTTTTGGTATGGGAGGAGGCTATGGCTCAATATGGAACGATAGTTTATGAAAAAAGAGCTGAATTTATTACTTCGTTTATTCCCATATTTCAAGCGTTCTATTCTACTATTTCTCAAGATAAAGAAAAAGTGTTTTTGGCCTATCAATCTCATGCTAAAGGGAAGGATTTACTGAAAGAAATTAAAGCAAGTCGTTCTCGCGATTTAATTATGGGGTATTCTTTGGTGGGTATACATCGTGATGATTTAATTATGGAACTGGGAGACTTTCCTATTAAGCGTGAGGGGTCTCAAGGGCAAAATAAAACCTTTTTAATTGCTTTGAAACTAGCACAATTCGATTTTTTAAAGAAAACAGGAACAGTTACTCCTTTGTTGTTGTTGGATGATATTTTTGACAAACTGGATAGTCATCGTGTAGAGCAAATTGTTAATCTGGTTTCTAGCAGTAGTTTTGGGCAAATTTTTATTACAGACACCAATCGACAACATCTGGATAAGATTCTGTTGGATGCTCATACGGATTATGAAATATTTACGGTAGATGAGGGAGTGGTAACAAAAGTGAAAAATGAAAAGGAATAGAGCAGAGTCAATAGGCGATCTGATTCGTAAATATTTACGCCATGAGGGATTAGAAACTCCTTTAAATGAAAAGCGTTTGTTGCAAGCGTGGGGTGAATTATTGGGGCCATCCATAGCTTCATATACTCGCAGTTTATATATAAAGAATCAGATATTATATGTTCATTTAAGCTCAGCTCCTTTACGACAAGAATTAATGATGGCTAAGGATCGATTGGTGAAAGGGTTGAATAAACACGTTGGAGCAACCGTAATCACTAATATTATTTTCAGATAATAGAAAAACATCAATATTCAACACTACGTTTAATTTTTATCCCACTCGCAACTCTCCCACTGTTAAATCTGTGGGCAGAGGTTGTTTTTATTCCTATTTTTAATAGGAATAAACTTCTGTATAAAGAGTTTCTTTTATTCTTGCTGTCTTTTGATTTTTAAACAGTTCTTCTGTTCCCATAAGATACATTGGAATTTCTTTTTCTCCTTTTCTGTAGGGCGGTTGATTGTATGTTTTGCTATATATCTTAAGACCTGCACGTTGATAAAATTGAATGCGTCTTTTGGCTAGTTCACAGGTAGGTTGTTCCACCTCTAATACAAATGGTTTTTTGAAATCTTGTTGTACCATTTCCAGAACTCTTTTTCCATATCCTAAGTTTCTAAATAGTGGGTCGATGGCAAAGTGTTCCAAAAAAACAAAATCCTTAAATTCCCAAAAGTTAATTAGTCCGATAGGTGTATTCTTTTTGTAAATGATGTTGCATCTGAACGCTTTCTTGTTTCTACATACGTGATTGTATTGGTCAATATCTCTATATTCACAACTAGGGAATGAATAGATAAGCAAACGCTTCATATAACGAAAGTCAACATCCGTTGTATGAATTTCTATAATCTTTAGCATACTAAATTTAGGGCTTCTCTTGCGTATAAAAAGTAATTAATTGCTGGATAGCTCGTTGGCATACCGGGCAGAAATCGGAAGCGGCATTGGTTCTCATCCTACAGTTATAAGCCGGACGATACATCTTTTGAGTCATATATCTAGCTCCTTCATATACTCCAACAGGATAATTCTCCTTTTCATCAATAGGAGTAGGAATAGGGGTGTTGGGTGTTAATAAATCCTGCCACTTAGATTCAAAATTGACTAGCGTTGTTACATTTTGCTCCCAAGGTTCAATAGTCAATGGATAGTCTAATGTCTCATCTTCATAGAAATACTCATCTGCTAATCCTGCAAAGCTGTGTCCAAACTCGTGAACAACAACAGGGGCAAAAGAAGGATGCTGAGTATTTGTTAGAGTAAAGGAATTAAAAATGCCTCCTCCTCCATATTGTTTGGTATTGGCTAATATAATGATGTGCTCATAAGGAACACCAGATAGGGCATTGTGAATGGCTTTTACTCTGGATGTAGTTAGGTAGCGCTTGGAGTAAAACGTATCAAAATGGGAAAGAAAAGCCGTCTCTTTCCATAGGCTTTGGTTAGGTATGCTTACTCCACTCTCTTGTGAAATGGAGTGTACCGCTACTACATTGAAGTGATGTTTTAGAGAACGGAAAGGCTCGTGGTTAAAAATACTTTCAGAGGCTTTCTTTGCGTCTTGATAAAAAAGTTGTTGTTCTTTTGCTGTATATCCTTCGGCTAAAATAGCAATATCAATGCACTGATGGCTATCTCCATTTTTTATAATGTATTTATAAGGATTGGGAGAGTTTTTCTTTTTTCGGATCAATATATCTGTAGGGTTGATTTTATGTGTGATTTCTGCACGTACCTCTCTGTTTACATCAAATAGTTTAACTTGAATGTTGACCTCTTTTTTAGGAAAAGGCAGGAGTAGGGTGTGTTCAAATCCTTGTTTATTATTTTTGGCTTCCGGAGTTTCCAGCCACTCGTGAAAAAGAGAGGAAAAGGTGGATTTATAGATGCATTTTTGTGACTCGTTGTCATACATCATCACTTCGCCATCTCCGGCTAAGGGGAATGATGATAGGTTTATCTGTCTGCCAGCCCAATGTGGGAATCGTGAAATTTCATCAACAACAATATCTTGTTGTGATTGATTACCCACCCACAGGTAATCAATTCGTAGAGTTTCATCTATAAAATGAGTTGAAAATTTTTGGGCACAAGCTACATTGGAAAAAAGGATAAAAACTAAAATATATTGAACGAAACGTATATGCATAATGATTTTCTATTTGATGCAAAAATACATAGAAGTGAAGAAATAATCACATAAAAAAATTAAAAGTCTTTCTTTATACTCTCCATCTACTTCTAATTCGAGTGGAAAATTGTCTTTAAGATTAATAATTGCGTATTTTTATCGTAATTTTGTAAAAAAAATAAAAGATAAGAACATATGGGACATCACCAATTAGATCAGTTGGATGAGCAAATCTTAAAAATGATATCAGAAAATGCAAGAGTTCCTTTTTTGGAAATTGCTAGAGTCTGTAATGTATCGGGTGCTGCCATTCATCAAAGAATGCAAAAATTGTTGAATCTTGGAGTAATAAAAGGATCAGAATATATCATTGATCCTGAATCCATTGGATTTGATACTTGTGCGTATGTAGGACTATATCTTAAAAATCCGGAAACGTTTGATAAAGTGATAGAGGAGCTTAAAAAAATCCCCGAAGTTGTAGAATGTCATGTTATTTCCGGACGCTATGATTTGTTTATTAAGCTTTATGCCATGAATAATCATAGTTTAATGAATGTTATTCATCAAAAGCTTCAACCTTTGGGCTTAACAAGTACAGAAACTTTAATTTCTTTCAATGAAGTTTTTAAAAGACAAGTTCCTATAATTTTAGACGAAGACTAATTAGTCTTTCTTTCTTAAATAGGTTGCAAAGGCATAAGCCTCAGTGTGTTTCTCATCCTTAGGATATTCTTTGCAATCTATTTCATCCCACTCATTATAATCTATAGGAGGAAAAAACACATCCACTTGTTTTGCTTTGGCTTTGATATATGTCAAACGTAGCTCATCTGCTCTGTCTATTGCCATTTTATACACACTATGGCCACCTAATATAAATACCCGTTCGTCATTAGCACAATGGTCTAATGCTTCATCCATAGAAGTATAAATTTCTGTGTCAGGATAGTGTAGCTCTTTGTTGGAAGAAAGTACTATGTTCCTTCTGTTTGGTAAAGCACCTTTAGGCAATGATTCAAAAGTTTTTCTTCCCATAAGTACTGTATTACCAGTGGTTAATTCCTTGAAGTGTTTCAAGTCGTTTGGTAGATGAAACAGAAGTCTGTTTTTACATCCAAGGCCTCTGTTTTCATCAATTGCTGCTATAATAACAATATATGGCATTTTATACTTATTTAGAAGGAAGTGAATTTAAATAGATACTTTTCCCGGTATGTGTGGATAGGGGTTATAATCGGTTAGTTCAAAATCTTCAAACTTAAAGTCGAAAATAGACTTCACATCCGGATTGATTCTCATTTTAGGAAGTTCTCTAGGAGTTCGAGTTAGTTGCAAATTTACCTGCTCCAAATGATTAGAATAAATATGTGCATCGCCCAAGGTATGAATAAAATCTCCCGGTTTTAATCCGGTAACTTGAGCCACCATTAAAAGTAATAATGCATAAGACGCAATATTAAAAGGTACTCCTAAAAAAACATCAGCACTACGCTGATAAAGTTGTAAACTGAGCTTTCCATTAGCCACATAAAACTGAAACAAGAGGTGACAAGGAGGGAGATTCATGTTTTCCAAATCAGCAACATTCCACGCACTGACTAACAGGCGTCTGGAGTCGGGTGTTGTTTGGATGTCTTTAATGATTCGACTGATTTGATCAATGTGTCCTCCCTTGTAGTCGGGCCAAGAACGCCATTGGTAACCATAAATGTGCCCTAAATCTCCATCTTCATCAGCCCATTCATTCCAGATGCGTACCCCATTGTCTTGAAGGTATTTAACATTAGTATCGCCTTTCAAAAACCATAAGAGCTCGTGAATAATGGAACGCAAATGAAGTTTCTTTGTGGTTAGACAAGGAAATCCATCTTCAAGATTAAAACGCATTTGATGACCAAAAACACTGATTGTACCGGTTCCTGTACGATCTTCTTTTTTCTCGCCTTCTTTTAATATGCGATCAAGTAAAGATAAATATTGTTGCATTGTTTGTTCTGATTTTGATTCTATATTGCTTTTTTAAGCAATAAAAACAAAGTTATAAAAAGGGAGTCAATAAGTGAGCAAACCACCCTACAAATTTTTGCCATCCCGTACGGCTCTCCCAGAATTCCTTGTCTAACGGAATACTTTTAGTTTTATCTTCTTGAAATAAATGGAATAACTCTTGGGTTACCTCATTATTAAAGATAAAGGCATTGGTTTCATAATCATATCGTAAACTTCGACTATCTAAGTTAGCGGTACCTACGGTACAGAACTTATTGTCTACCATCATAACTTTTGCGTGATGAAAACCTTGGTTGTATAAATAAATCTGTGCTCCTCTTTTCCGTAGTCTGTTGGCCGAGTACAGTGATGCTGCGGGGGTGAAAGGAATGTCCGACCGGTACGGGATGATGATTTCCACTTTAGTT
This sequence comes from uncultured Bacteroides sp., assembly GCA_964583185.1. Taxonomy (GTDB): domain Bacteria; phylum Bacteroidota; class Bacteroidia; order Bacteroidales; family Bacteroidaceae; genus Bacteroides_E. The sequence continues at coordinate 7,122 of CAZOVL010000035.1, forward strand.
CCGCTTTCTATGGCTTGATGAATGGCCTTTCTTACTGAGCGGGTAGGGAGAAAATAGGGGTTTACAATTTGTATCTTATTTTCTGCTGCTAAAATCGAGGTAGAATAGGCTTTTCTAATTGCTTTAGGAGTAACACGAGGTTCTCTGTCTACTATAGCTAGTGTTACTCGCTCTTCTTGAGGGATGTTTTCAGGATTAGGAAAATACTGAGGGCCTCCAATGTGTTGTTTGGTTTGCTTATTCCATATTTTTAGGAATATAGCTTGTAGGTTTTTTACTGCACTACCTTCAATTCGAATATGAAAATCTCGCCATTCACCTATACCTGGAAGTCCATCTACATAGTAATCTGCAATATTAATACCTCCGGTATATCCTATTTTACCATCAATGACTACTATTTTTCTATGATCCCGGTGTAAAATGTGATTTAGATAGGGAAAGCGTATAGGGTCAAACTTTACTATTTCTATCCCTATTTCTCGCATTTGTTTGAGGTGCTTGTTTTTTAATGGTCTGTTATTGGAAATATTGCCAAAAGCATCGAATAGTGCTCTAACTTCCACTCCTTCTTTTACTCTTTCAGCTAATAATGTAAATAAAATAGTAGCAATGGAGTCGTTACGGAAATTAAAGTATTCCAAATGAACGTGATGTTTTGCTTTCTTTATAGCTGCAAATAAATCTTGAAACTTTTCTTCACCTCCCGGTAGTAACTTAATTCTATTATTATGGGTTATAGGAATTTTGTTTTCTTCAAATGCTTGGAGGACAAGTGTGTCACTAGATGTAGTTGTTTGAGCATACAACCAGATAGGCAACAACAGTAAGATGGATAATAATAGTCTTCTCAATGCACTCTGTATTTAAAATTGAAAGGCAAATATACTATATTATATCCCTTATGTAAGTCAAGAAATCTGTTTTTATCTTAAAAAGAACTTAATTTTAGTTGGTTTCACACAATAGATTGATGCAGTAAACCAGTAAAAATAGAAATATGCTAATAGAAAATATTTTGTAGTCCAGGCTTAATAAAGGTTCAATAATATCACCTATAACTCCAAAATAACTATACAACAACTCACTGCCCGTAGAGGTGAAATAGATAAACGTACCCCAAACTAGAGTTATAAATGTGGAAATCAAAACCAACGGAATTTTAGAACTTTTCCTTTGAGGTAAATTCATCAGCACGCGTTGTGTAAATCCATTGTCCACAAGTGGTGTTTGCTTTTCCTTTAGAAAAGATTTTATCAATTGTTCATCTGTAGTCTTCATAACCGTTTTGTTTTAAAAAATCTGCTAGTTTAGTTCTTCCTCGGGATAAGTGCGATTTAATGCTTCCTTCGGGTAGTTTGGTTATTTTCTGTATGTCTTTAATGCGTAAATCCTGCATATAAAACAAAGAAACACAAATTTTCTCATTTTCACTCAATGTTTTTAGTGCTTTGTATAAGTCCAAAGAATCGGTAGAGTGTGTTGCTTTGTCTTGTAATGAAAAATCTTCTTTATCTATTGAAACCTCGTTTTTAAGGCTTCGCTTAAAATCGTAAAACGTATTGTAGCCAATCCGGAATAACCAGGTAGAGAATTTAGCTTGTATCTTAAATTGGTTTAATTGAGTGTAGGCTTTAATGAAAGTGTCTTGTGCCAAATCATCACTCAAAGCTCTGTCGCCTCCTGTTAGGTTTAAGAAGAAACGGCGTAAAGCAGATTGGTGTATTTCAACCAATCTGCTAAATGCTTCCACATCGTTACCTACTGTAACTTTTAGGATTAATGCTATTTCATTCAGTTGACTCATTCCTGAGTAGGCTCATTTTTATTAGTGGTTTCAACAGAATCTATATTAACGGGAGGAGTGTATGTGGTCTCTTTATTATAAGGTGTGCTTTTCTTCGGTCCCTTTTCCGGTTGATCTTTCTTGTAATAAGCGGCAATGACTTCACCTACACCAATTAATGTTACAAGAAAACCAATACTTCCAATGGACAGATCTCCTGTAATAAACCATAAGAAAACAAATAAGCCAAGACCAATAAATATTTTTTTTATTCCTTTACCCATCGAATCTTGTTGTCCAGTAGATTCCAAGAATATCTCTTCGGGAATAGGTTGTCCTGCCTCTATGGCTTTTTCAATGACCTTGTACTTTCTGTTTCGATCTTTATTTCTAAAGTAGAATATGGCAAAAATAATAAGTACAGGGCATAGTGTTCCAAAAATGATAGCTATAATAGGTATTATTTGAGAAGTCTTTATGGCTTGAATAGCCATTTTGTCTTTTGTGTTTTGGACTTCTTTTACTTGTGCTTCTTCCTTTATTGGAGGAGTGATTTCAGCGGAATGCAATGTGTCTGGTTTTTCTTGTACTGCTTCTGCTACAATGGAGTTAACCGGTTCATCTTGAGCTTGAGTTGCATTAGGCAATGTGAATAGTAGTGCTAATGTCAATGTTAAATAAAATACGATTTTTTTCATTTTTCTCTATTTTTATGTGATTACTTTCTATACATTAGACGTAACCACTGAAAGAAAAGGTTGCACTCTTTTCTTTTTTTATTAGAAATATTGAAAATATCTTCCAGTCTATTTTCTTTTATAGTATATGAAAGCTAGGTCTAGATAATATATTAATTGTAAAGTTAAGCATTAATATGAAGTTATGGATATTCTAATTTATTTTGGACAAAGAATGTCGCTTAACTAGTTGTCCGAAACAAGTTAGGATATCCAAAATATAATATTTCATAACCTTATTCATTTATTGAATCAATATATTTCTTCATTTTTGCTTTAATAGAGGAGATTGTTAAAGAGGGTATCTTGATCTCCTTGTCTACTATTTTATAAGCAATACACAAAGCGTAGTCTATTTTAGCTTGTTGTATGTATATTTCATGAAGTTTGGCTAGAGGTACAAATCTATTAGGACACATATTAGATGCTAATTGATAATGAGTCTCAGACTCACCCCATTTTTCTAGTTTGAAGTAATTATCTGCGATAAGCATTTGTATATCGTAATCATTCCAGTATTGAATGCATTCTTCAAATATAATTAAGCTTTGCTCATATTCCCCAATATGATTTAATTCTGCTCCATAATTATACAGAAATAAATGATTATCATTCCAATTATTGTGCAATTTTTCATATTTGGAAAGTATTTCCTTTGTTCGTCCTAATAAAGATGCCTTCGCTACTTTATTCCACTTGCATTCAAATTGGATGTCTTTTATGAGAAGAACCAAGCTTGCAATACTTATTAGCAAAATCGATAGCTTAAACCATATCTTACTAGGGAATTTGATTAATCGTGCAGGACTTGTATTTTTATCAAGATGAGCTAGGCAATAGGCTGAAATTACCCAAGTGAAAGAATATTTGAGAGGATACGAAAATAATGAAAAAACACCTAAAGAGAGCAAGCATAATAAGTAAGGAGAGGATAATTTGTTTGACCTAACTATTGTGAGAATACAAGTAAATAGCAAAATAAATCCTATAAATCCGTATTCTGTAACCAAGAGTAGGTATTCATTGAAAGGATGCAAAACATTATCCGCTAACAAGACATATTTACTTTCTGGATTCTGGATAAAGAAATCTGCTTGACAATTCATATAATTTGAAAGAAAGGAGCCACTACCTCCTCCAAACACAGGGTTGTCCATTATCATTTCCCAAGTTACCTGCCAGATCAGGAGTCTTCCCGATGCCGAATCTTGTTTTAAATATATAAGACCTATAAAAATGCTTATTCCTACTAATAGAAAACTAAAATATATAAACTTCTTATATTTTTTGAGTCGATTTGGTAGTTGATGAAATGTAAATATTGTTGACACAATTATTATGCTGATAATACCTGCCCTTGATTCTGATAAAACAATAGCTCCTCCAAGAACTATTGCTGCAAAGAGACCTAGTGCCTTATAAAATCTAGAGTGTCGAAAGAAAATGAATATGAGAGGAAATGCAATTGCTAAGCAAGCTGCAAAGCCAGCAGGATTGTCATAACTTCCTATTATGGGAAAGCTTGTTGAAGAATGTATGAGATGAAAATATTGCAATAATCCATATTCTGCTTGTAATACACACAATCCAATAATAGAAACATTGATAAACTTGGGCGAAATATTGGAGGTGTAAAAAAACAAGAAAAGGAGAATAAAGCCTACTAGACGTAGAATTTCTAGAATTGAGGATGAAGTGAAAGCAGAGACTAATATTAGGTATACAATAAAGACAGTAACGACAATTGTGAGCCAATTCAATGGAATTGGTTTACGAGTATTCAATATAGCTATTCCTCCTAATAGGAATGAAAAAAACGAAAAAATTATTCTTTGGGACAGAGTTCAGATTACAGTCTCCTACAAAATACTCGCTAGCAACGAAAAGGGCTCCGCAAATAAAAAGAGTAAAAATGATGTCCTCTGTTTTAGACCAGTTATTTTACCAACTCCACTCTTCATTTAGTTACAGATAGTTAATTTTGGAGATAAATTACTCATTCAAATGTAGTTGTTAGTGAAAACCTAAATCGGAAATCATTCTTTGATAATTATTTATAAAATATTTAGTCATTTTATATTGTTCAGTATCTTCATATTGTACAAGTTTCAATCCCTCATCACTAACACTATATATGTCAGCATCAGGATACGCCATCAATATAGGAGAATGGGTTGCAATTATAAATTGAGAAATTTTATCTACTAATTCTTTTATCAAAAGCATAAGTGTAAGCTGGTTAGCAAGAGATAATGCTGACTCTGGCTCATCAAAGATATATAATCCATTACCTGAGAATCTGTTTTTTACTAATGCTAAGAAACTTTCGCCATGCGAACATTCGTGCATAGAACCTCCATAATTTTTATCTCGCTTATATTTTTCAAATTTATACAACTCATCAATCTCAGAGGCTACATTATAAAAGCTCTCTGCTCTAAGGAAAAAGCCATCCTTTTCTCTATATGCCGATCTGATTAGCTTTAAATCATTAAATAAACTTGAATGAGAATCTTGTGTAGTAAAATTGAAATTACGTGTACCTCCCTCTGCATTGAAACCTGCATTGATAGCAATTGCCTCTATCAATGTCGATTTACCCGATCCGTTTTCACCTACTACATAGGTAACACTTTTACGAAAATATAATTCTTCTAATCGTGCTATTGAAGGAATGTTATATGGATATATATTCCTTTCTTCAATAGGTTTTATGTTTTTTATTGTATTTATATATATCATGTTTCTATTAAAAATCCCCTATCTTTCTTTTTCTAAAGATAGGGGATTTACTAGATTAATCCTTCGGCTTCCAATTCTTTTTTTAGAATTAAAAATCGTTCAAGAGTTTTTATGTCAGCTTCTTCTTTAGTGGTCCCAAAGTGTTCATGAAAATTAAATATTTTCAAAGGTTCAGAGGATTTCTCTATTTGTTTTACTGTTATTTCAATCAAGTCCCCTAAATATAGGTTTTCTTTCACCCAATTGACAATATTATCTGTCAATGGATCATATAATCCGACGTTTATGTACATATCCTCTTCTTCACTATCACTTCTCCTTGTTATAACGAATCCAGCTTCAAGAGGCAAATGCAAAACTTCATCTTTAAACCTTAATTCAAATCCCAGCATAGTTATCCTTCTTTTTCTATTAATCCTTCTTTTTCAAGGTAATTTTTCATCCCTTTATATTCGATCAACTTATTTTCCAATGAATCCACCTTATCAGACTCTGATTTAATGATTTTTGCTACTTGATTCACCTCTACAATCTTTATTTTTATTTCATCATTTTCATTCACTATAGATTCAAACCAAGTTACATACTGATTTATTTTATTGTCAAGTCCAAGGAAATTCAAATGAATAGTCTCATTTTCTTTTGATAAAAAGACTGAAACAACACCATCTTCTAGTGAAGCTGTTGTGATTTTATCATTATATTTTAATTCAAATCCAGTCATTTAGCAACAATCCCATCTCCTCCAAAGTCATCATCAGACGAACATCCCTGCATAAAAAACAGAGAGCCTAACAAAGCATAAAATAAAATTTTCTTCATAATTCTTTAATTTAATCTTTAACATTATTTACTGCATTAGCCAATACATCTATATGTAATATTGGTACATTAATAGCGTTTGATGTAATAAAAATGTCTCGTTGAATTTCTCCTACTATATCTGGAGTAAAATAAAATTTGGCTATAAGAGAATCATTTGCATTAATGATAATATCAGAATCTTCTCCTACACTCTCTAAACAAGAACAGCTAACATGTATTTTAGATATTTTCAAAGCTTTTTCTCCCTCATTATAAATTGTTAGATTGAGAGGAACTCTTTCATTCATAATACAATCATAGAGTTTAATGCTAGTTGTATTTACTCTAATATTTGGTTCTAGGGCAATGTCAAAATCAGGATCTAATACCTTTTTGGCCGTAATAAACTCTGTTCTAAATATATCCAAAGAAGAAGGAGTTTCAAGTTCCATCAATTCTTTTGCAACTGATTGAGATGCTATTGTATCATTCAACATCAGCTCTCCTGATAGCATTAAGTATACTGCATAAGGATAGTTTAACGAATCTGTCAAAGGCTCAATATCAGACTTAGAATATATACCATTGTCTAAATAACGTTTTTGTTCTAACAACTTATTTAAAAGTGGGACAGCTCTCTTTTTATTCATCTCAAAGCGGTTAGGCCAATGAAACCCTGTCATACTCAAATCTTTTATCGCCTGTTCTGTGTATAAAAATGTTTCATATTTCTAATGACCGATTTGGGTTGTATCTACTATATAATAAATATAGCATTAATTCTAATGTCAACTTTTCTTCATTCCTCTTAATATTAGATATGAAATAAAGTAGATTAAATATAACAATATATAATTAAGATATATAGAATAAATCATAGTTGAAATACTATCAAGTATAAACAAGGAAACAGATTGAATTATTAAATTAATAAAAACAGAGATTATGATAGCTGTTTGTTTGACTTTAATATTATCTTTTGTTCCTTTAGAGAATATCATAAACAATGCTCCGACAAAAGCTATTAATATTAAAATATTCTCATTTATAAATGATTCAGAAAATCCCAAAGAAAAAATAACTCCAACTATTGAGGCTACAAAAAGTATAATCCCCAAAACTTCAAATTTTTTATTGAAAATAAACATGTTTTTTAAATTTAAAGATTCAACATGGTCGATGATATACTTTTCTATTTTTACCTGAGGGTTCTAACCTCAATTCATAACACCGACCTTTATATATTTTCTCCATCTCCTTAGCCATTTTAGCGGTACTTATCATGCCTGAGACTTCTCCCCAATATTATCCAATCTGATGGTGCCTCCGTTCTTGTTTTTACTGGAATTATTATACTTTGTTCATAAGTATCTATTTCATAACAATCTAGTCCAAAGGATTTTATATAAATTGTTTTATCTTGATTTTCCAAATCAGATAAATAATCACATAAAATTTGTACGTTTTGGCTTACTTCATCTAATGAATTTTCGTTTTCATTCTCATTGGAACAACTGATTGTGAAAATAGACAAAATAGCTACGAGGTATAAAAAAAATAACTAATTAATTTCATGATATTTCATAGTTTTAAATTGGGGATTTCTTTTGAGTTGCTTTTTTATAAGTAATCTGCGGATTCTTGGATGGCATCATCTATTTCCTTCCTTCTTATTAAGATATTTTTAATCTACCATAGGCTGTAATTATTTAAGTTTTTGATTTGTATTGTTAAATCTTATAATAGTGTTGATTCTACCACCATACCTGCTTCCCTTCCTCATATATAAACACTCGTTCCTGTTTTCCACGTGTTAGGTTACTTAGCCACAATAATGCATTTTGTGGTACCCTATTGTAACTAATAGAACTATCATCAGCTACTTTTGTACCCAAAGATTGCCAACCGGATTCACTCCAATATTTTAACTCATACTCATCTCCATAATGAATCTTATTGTCATCACTTCTAGGAATACATCTAACTTTATCAATATGAATAGGTCTTTCAAAATCCATTCCAACCCAAGGTGGTTTATCTGTCCAAGTATCATAAAAAGTCAGCCAATTATCATCAAAAGCTTTCTCTATTTCTAACAGTAAGTCCCCTTCTGTACCCATAATAGTTCCTCTAATAGCTTTCCCTTCTTTACTGAAAAAAGTCAATTCTGCAATATTTCCATAAGCTTCAGGTGGTGAAAGGTAACGCCAGTATCTAAACTTGGATGAATTATTAAAAGATATTGGGTCAGTATAGTTAAGATTGTTAATTAAAAACAAAGTAACACTATCAGAGAAATCACGTTTATTAGCTCCTTGTATTTTTCCTCCTATCATTCTTTCCTCCATACAAGCTACATGATGATTTCTAGGGTATTTTCTCCATAATTTTATCGTTTCCAGCTGAGAAGTATCCGCAGTCAAATAGTCAATATCTCCATTTGTATGAAGTATAAAAGGGCTAGATGCTGGATGCATTTGGATACCATCGTAACTTAATGCTATATAAAGTATATTTCGTCCCATTTTAGAGAATAGTCCCCTGTTATCTTTAATAATGCCAAAATCTAAAGGTTGCCAAGACTTTCCATTAAAAGAGGCTATATATACATAATTATCATAAATGTTTTTTTTGTTTAAGGGAATTTCCAAATCACTTGTTGCTCTATATTCATCTGTGACATCTATTTGGAATAATTCTATAGAGGGATGCTTATACTTCGCTTTTAAAAAGTACTCTTCTGTTTTTCTATTACGAGCATATGTCTTTCTATATATCTTTGGTATATCTTTCGTAGGGAAAAGAGTTGAACCAAAATGTGATGAAATATCATAAGCAGAAGATTGGCTTGTACCATCATTATTTAATATAGTATACCAACTATGTCCGGTGTCCGACTTTCCCCAAAGAGGAGTATATTCTGAAACTACAGGCACTCCATAACTGCGTAAAACTAGTACTCCTAAAGATACATACTCAGGACATAGGCCAAAAGGCAGTTTATAAATGGTATTTTTACTCAAAAAATCATAACCAGTGTATTCACCTAAATCATATAAAGAAGCGACCGGTACTTTTTTCGAATTTCAGAATTTATCAATTGTGCCACATGAAATGTTGATTCGTTTAATTCATCGTTCACAGGCTCTTTGTCTAAATCATCACTAAATTTTGTAGACAGAGTATCTCTCCAATTATCTAGAATTTGCAATTCAGCATATTTATAAGGTAACAAATATTCGCAAAACTGATCAAAAGTCAAATGTTTAGCCCAAGGTTTTTTCCAAAGAGAGAATGCATCCTCAATATTCTTAATTAAAAAATCACTAGAAATAAAATATATATCTTCAATGATGTTTTGTCTTAAATTAGGATATTGTGAAGCAATAAACTCTATTGTATCTTTTTTTTCTTTTGCACTAATTTTACTGTCAAGAATAGGAGCTATATCGTTATAATAGTCAAAAATATCATTTCCGTTATAAGAATAATGACCGGGCATATTTTCTATTAAGAATAAAGCTGCTTTATATTTCAAACTATCTTTTTCTTCTTTCTTGTAGTGACTCAATACTTTCTCTAGTTCATCTCTGTTTTCTTTTGCTAAATCTAATGCAATATCTATTTGACTAGGATTTTTTAGAAAAAGAAAAACTGAGCTAAATGCTATTATAAATAAAAAGATTATTATTTTACATATAAATCTACTCCTCACCTCTCTATTCTTTTTGTGATTTTATTCAAAAGTAGTTGTTCTCAATATATTTAAGGATAAATTATCTTTCAAAAAGGATGAATTATTAAATAAGATCTTTTAACCGATATTTTGAAATATTTGTACGTCAATCTCCTCTAAATCATTTTATAACTACTTGGTTCTTAGTGAATATTCGTTGTAATTAGTAATGAGCGAATCAAATTAAATACTTAATAAATGTCATTCTATAGCTATTATGTAGAGCAACGCTCCGAAAAAATGGCTGTGTTTTACAGCATATTAATTTGTTAATCAATAGGGATTAAATAGATAAAGTAATTATACCATTGAGGTGAGACTCTGCAAGAAGCAAAACCCTATAGTGACGTTTGTTTAAGATGCTTTTACTGGGTATCTGGAATAATTTATCAGATGAGAAAACGGAGAACTATGTCAACGATTTGGTTATCCTAACTTATTTTGGACAAATAGTTAAGTGACATTCTTGGTATTCTTTATTTTTCTTGAAAAATAAAGCAAAAATACAGCGAAGTAGAACTTGCTTGTTTATCGGTCTAGGACCTAACGCCTCTCGGTCCTAGACCGGAGGCCCTTCAGTCCTAGACCGACAAGGGGTCGGTCAGGGACCGATAAAAAACCTGTTTACAGCGATTGTAGAGCGGGTAGTTTAGAGCTCGTTTTTATAGAGTAAAGCCATTGCTTTCTCGTATTGATTTTCCAAATCGATGTAGTTCAGTTGGCTTTGATAAATAATGGTAGCCTCTGTAAAAAATTCAATTAAACTAATTTGTCCTCCATTCAGTGCTTCAAGAAGCAAGCCTAAATCGGCTGTTGCCTTGAACTGCTGATCGTAAGCCAATAAACTTTCATATAAAGAGAGGGCTTCCTGATACGCTTGTTTCAGTTGAGTCTCTGTTTGTACGTGTTGTTCCTCTTTTTCTAAAGAGATGTTCAGTGCCTGTGCCTTAGCTATTTTTGTTTTCTTTCTGTTCTCAAACAAAGGAATTGAAAAACCAACTACAATGCCATTGAAGTGTATGTTAGCTTCGGAAGTTCTTTTATATCCCAACTCTAGTTTAGGTAACCAGTAGGAGCGATTGACTGTGATTTGCTTTTGATTAGCTTTCATTGCTTCATCTAAAGCCAGTAAATTAAAATCTTCGGTTATATAAATCTGTTTTACTTCTTCAAATGAGGCAGGTAATGGAGTTCTTTTTACTTTCAAAAAAGGTAACTCAACGGCTTGGTTGCCATTTAAAGCTTGTAATTCTTCTTTTTTATTATTCCACTCTTTCTCTTTGAGTTGCCACTCTGTAGTAGCATTTAATAGTTCCAGTTTTACCTTGTTTGTCTCTAAAATATTTGCATCTCCTTGGGCTAAACGTTCCTGATATAATTCATAAAGCTTGTGGGTTTGACTTAGTCGCTCTTTTAATATTTCTTTTTGTTGTTGAAGTGCAATTATATCCAAACAAATCTGTTTAGCTTGTAGAAGTATATTTTGACGGATAGCCTCTGCCTGGTAGTTATATGTATTAAGTTGATAGTTTTTTACTTTATTCCGACTAAAATAGAGCGATGGAAAATCAAAACTCTGAGTTAAAGTGAGTTCTCCAGCGGTCATACTACTCTCTTTAGAGTTCCAAACGTGTGAATAACTGAATTGTGGGTCAGCTAAATTATTAATGGTTTGAACCTCTAATTTCTGTGACTGAATCAAAGCCTTATTGGCTTGTAACTCTTTGTTGTTCTCTTCAACTTGTTGAAGGATACGATCTAGATTTGCTTGAGCTCTACAGTAAATGGACAAAGAGAGCAGTCCTATTAAAATATAAATGGGTTTCATTTTTCAATTTTCTTTTTATGTATCAATAAATAGACAATGGGGATGATGAATCCGTTTAAAAAGGTGGAGGTTAATAATCCCCCTAAAATTACCTTTGCCATGGGACTTTGTATTTCATTCCCCGGTAATCCTCCTTTGAAAGCCAGAGGAACTAAAGCCAAGGCCGATGTCAGTGCAGTCATCAAAATAGGATTGAGGCGATCTAGTGAACCTTGAATTACACTTTGGTATAAAGGTAATCCATCTACTTCCTGTAAATGATTGTAGTGACTAATTAACAAAATCCCATTTCGAGTAGCAATGCCAAAGAGCGAAATAAACCCTATAATTGCAGGGATGCTTAACTCTCCACTGGTAAAGAATATGGCAAATACGCCCCCAATAAGTGCTAGAGGTAAGTTTATGAGAATAATTCCGGCTTCTTTTGCACTCTTGAATTGTTGATAGAGCAGTAAGAAGATAACACCCAGTGAGAGTATAGAAGTCAGTAAAAGAACCCTGCTGGCTGCTTGTTCACTTTCAAACTGTCCTCCATATTCAATGTGATATCCTTCGGGTAACTGAATGTTATTCTCTATTTTTTCTTGAATATCTTTAACCGCTCCACGGAGATCTCTGTCGACTACATTTGCCGAAATAACGATTTTTCGTTTCACATTCTCTCTATTTATGGTATTAGGCCCCATGGTAGAACGTACTTCGGCTATTTGATTTAAAGGCACTTTTTCCCCATTATAAGTATCAACTAACAAGTCTTTAATGCGTTCCGCTCGTTCTTTATTATCGTCGGAAACTTTCACTGTTAAATCAAAGGTTTTTCCCTGTTCATAGACCTGTGAAACCACTTCTCCGGCCAGGTTAGCTGAAACGAAAGATGAGAACTGAGGTAGAGTAATGCCGTATGCTGCCAACAGTTCCCGGTTAGGCTCAATAACTAACTGCGGACGTTCAATTTGTTGCTCCACATTAAGATCGGTTAAACCTTCTACTCCTTGAATGGAGCTTTTAATTTCATTCCCTATATTAAATAGGTGGTTCAGGTTATCTCCAAATAACTTAATGGCAATATTTGCTTGTGTTCCCGAAAGCATTGCATCAATACGATGGCTTATAGGTTGTCCAATCTCCACAAGGACACCATTGATTTCATTTAAACGTTTGCGTACTTCCGCTGTAAACTCACTGCGAGAACGACCTTGATCCAATTCAAACGGAGCTTCTATTTCAGAAGTATTAATGCCCAAGGAGTGCTCATCCAGCTCGGCACGCCCTGTCTTTCGTGCCACTGTTTTTATTTCAGGTATCTCCAGTAAAATAGCCTCGGCTTGCTTACCTAAAGCATCACTCTCTTCCAAAGAAATACCGGGAAGTGAGCTGACGTTAATGGTTAGAGAGCCTTCGTTAAAGGCAGGAAGAAAACTGTTTCCTAGTGTGAAAAAGAGAACCACGGAAATGATGAAAAGAGCTACTGTACTACCTAACGCCAGTTTTTTATGACTTAAAATCCAAGAGAGAGCTTTTTCATAATGCTTTTTTAACCAGATGGCTACAGCAGATTCTTTAGCAAATGATTTGCTGCTTTCCTGTGGTTTAAGTAAATAAGTACAAAGTACAGGAGTCAAGGTAAGAGCAATTAAGGTAGATGCAAAAAGTGCAACTAAAAAAGCAATACCCAGAGGAACCAACATACGTCCTTCCATCCCACTTAAGAAGAAAAGAGGAAAAAAACTAGCGGCAATAATTAGTGTGGAATTCAGGATAGGCATCCGAACTTCTCGCGAGGCCTCATAGACTACTGTAAGTAGAGGTAATCTCTCTTCCGAAGGTAAACTGTGGTTTTCTCTTAAACGCCTAAATACATTTTCTACATCCACAATGGCATCATCTACCAATGAACCTATGGCTATGGCTAATCCACCCAAACTCATTGTATTAATGGTTAATCCCATATAATGTAGTGTAAGAATGGATATGATAATAGAAAGGGGTAGCGTAACAAAAGAGATAAATGTAGTTCGTATATTAGCCAAAAATATAAACAGCACTATGATGACGAAAAGTCCTCCTTCCAAGAGGGAGTTTTTTACGTTTCCAATGGAGTTTTCTATGAAATGACTTTGTCTGAAAATGTCTGTTGATACCTTCACATCAGCAGGTAGGTTTTTCCCTAAATCCTCTAAGGCAGCATCCAGTTTATCTGTTAACTCTAGTGTGCTTGTATCAGGCTGTTTCGTAACAGTAAGCAAGACAGCAGGTTTTCCTTTTTCTGAAGCCGTTCCTAACTTGGGGGTTTTTCCTGCAATGGCAATATCGGCTATGTCTTCCAATAGAATATGTTGATCATCTGTTCGTTTAACCAGTGATTTGCCAATCTTCTCTAGTACGGTAGTCGAAATTAATCCTCGGATAATATATTCATTACCATACTCATACAACACTCCTCCATTGGTGTTTTGATTCATTCGCTGAGTGGCTTCCAGTACATCGTTTAGAGAAACATTGTAATGTTTCATTCGTTGTGGATCAATCTGTATTTGGTACTCTTTGATGTCTCCTCCTAAAACAGAAACTTGAGCAACACCTCCGGTAGATAATAAGCGGGGGCGAATAGTCCAATCAGCTAAAGTCCGCAAATCAAGCATAGAGGTAGAGTCTGCTGTAAGTGAAACAATGAGTATTTCTCCCAAAATGGAAGATTGAGGTCCTAGGGTAGGTTGCCCAATGTTATCAGGTAATTCATCTCCCACAGTCGCTAGCTTTTCTGATACAATTTGGCGAGCTAAATAGATATCTGTTCCCCAATCAAACTCTACCCATACGACAGAGAATCCTGTGGTTGAGGAAGAGCGTACCCTGCGTACACCTGTTGCACCATTTACTGATGTTTCAATGGGAAAAGTTACTAGTTGCTCCACTTCTTCCGGTGCCATTCCCAGTGCTTCGGTCATAACCACCACAGTGGGTGCATTCAAATCGGGAAATACATCAACTTCCGTGTTAAGTGTAACATAGGTTCCTCCAATGAATAGTAAAATGGACAGGAACAGAATAACTAAACGATTGTGGAGTGAAAAATGGATAATTTTATCTAACATATTTATTCCTCCTTCATTTTAGTGATCGTGTGAATGAGCAGGTATAGCACCACTTGCCGACGCTAGCTTGAGTTGCTGAGCTCCTTTAACCACAACTTTGTCGTTAGGATGTAGTCCATTCAAAATTTGCACTTCATTACCATTATTCATTCCTAATTTGACCTCTTTCTTTAAATAAGTCTCTTCATCCAATTGGATATAGATATGGAATAAACCTTGTTCTTCGATCAATGCGGATAGTGGTATAACCAACTGATTTGGAATGGGGTGAGAGAGTAAAAATACATCCATATAGGCTCCGGGAACTATATTCTTGATGTTTTCAAAAGAAAAGGTCAAAGGAATAAAGTTGGCGTTTTCTTTTGTGCTTTTGCCTACAGAGAGGAGCTTGCCATTTAATGTTTCTAAAGAGAAGCACTCATCTTGATAAGGAGTCTTAAAGTTAGCTGAAGTAATGTAGGGAAGCTGGTCATAATAACGTTCGGCTACTTCAGCACTTAAATAAAGGTGTTGTGTTTGAGTTACACTGGCAATAGGTTGCCCCATCTCAACATAGTCTCCCTCTTTAACCCAAATGTTTTTTACATATCCTTGAATGGGAGCAGGTATGTTTTGCCCTGTTGGGGAATTGTATCTTTGCATTGCATCGAATGCTAGTTTTGCCTCCTCGTAAGTTTGTTTGATTTGATTAAACTCTTTTTCTGATACTATCTTTTTTGTAGCCAGAGGCTGTGTTCGATCATATTCTGACTTGGCTGATTTAAAAGCTATTCTTGCTTTTTCATACGGTTCTCCTTCAGTGGTGTTTTTAGAGGAAATATTAGCTAAGGGAGTTCCTTGATTTACTTTAACTCCTTCAACTAAAGTATGAGGTAATGAAACGATACCTGAAATTGTTGCTGAGGCGGTGGCCTCTTTACCTTGAGCAGCAATAATGCGTCCCCCTGTTTTTATTACGTGCTGAAAATTTGTGGGTTGTATCACTCTTGTTTGGAAACCAAGTTCTTCTGCTTTGTGAGCACAAAAATTTACTTCATTGTGCTTGGCTTCAATTTCTTCTTCATCGTGGTGATGATGATTCTCTTCTGTTCTTTTGCAGTTTGTTAAAAATAGGAGTGCACTCATAACTCCCAAAAGGATATAAAATTTCATTGAATGTATTATAAAATGATTGGACTTGACTTTTACTCAACGATTAATTCTATTCGTTGAATGAAGCGATAACTAGAGACTGTTTAGTTAACAGTAAAAAGGAGGTGCTCGAAGTCCGGAGGTAACCGATATATATTGCTTAGTAATAAGTACCTTTTTATAAATATAAAAAGATTGACTTTTGGGTTGAGGGGTAATTAGATTTAATATCGGGTTGGGAAGTAAAATGTTGGAAAGAAATAATATTGGAGAGATTTCATTTTGATTAGAAGGAGTTACTGTAGTGTCTGTTTGTGTGCATTCGCAAATATGCACGGTTTTGCTGTCGTGCTTTTCGGACTGTGAGTCAGACTCTTTTTCACAAGTATCATTTTTCATACACACTGAAGCCACATCACCGTGGTGGTGGTGAGGTATTATTGGAGCTAGCAGTATTAAAAAAGTAGCTACAAATAAAAGATATGTATAAAAACGAAGTTGCTTACTCTTCATATCCAATTGCCTAATGAGTTGTTTCTTAGACTATTTTTAGTTTCACAAATATACGTAATGTTTTTAATTGACAATCGTTTTATTGTAGAATCATTACAAATAACAAAGGAAAGCTAGCCATTAAATGGTGATAGAATAATTTCAAGGCGTGAAATTGAATACTGTATGAGTGGTTACTTGTTTTCTTTTTAGAATAAAAAACCCAAGAAAAATAGGACATTCTTCTTGGGTTTATGTTTTTTGCTTGTAATTAAAATACTAAAACATTTCTTTTTCTTTATACTCTTGATAATCGTCCATTGATCGCTTGATAACTTCGTGAGCTTCTTGAACCCCATAAACATCGGTTACAACACACCGGGAGGTTTGGTCTTCGGGGAGATCTTTATAAGTTGTGAAGTAATGCTTTAACCGGTCAATAACCGATTGAGGTAAATCAGTTATGTCTTGATAGGAGTCATAAATTAAATCGTTTTCTAATACCGCAATCAACTTATCATCAGCTTTATCTTGATCTAGTAATCTAAAGCCACCAATGGGGCGAGCTCTAACAATTAAATCTCCGTGGGTAATGTCTTTTTCTGTTAGTACACAAATATCAATAGGGTCTCCGTCACCCAAAATATCTGTTCTGTTTAATTGTTTATTAGTTAGTTCAGCCACCCTTTTATCGCTATAAGTTTGAGGTAAAAAGCCATAAAGTGCAGGAACGACATTGGAATATTTTTGGGGTCTGTCAATGGATAAATACCCCGAAGCTTTATCTACTTCATATTTTACAGTATCCGTAGGAACCATTTCAATAAAAGAGGTTACAATTCGGGGAGCGTCATTACCAAGACTTATTCCGTGCCAAGGATGTGCTTTATAATATGTCTTTTTATTTTCCATAATTAAATTTTGTTTAGTTCTTTTCTTTAAATGTAAACTATTTTTTCTTAGAAAACACGCTAAAAAAGCATATTGTTCAATTATTCTTATTTTATGTTTCATAAAAGCGAGATTTCGTATTAGGCAATCGTTTGCATTGTTATTCTCATTGTTTTTAGTGTTAAAAAAATAAAAACAGGGAAGTAATACCTAAATTTGTTGTAGTGAGTTAAGATACTTTAATCGAAGCCATTAAAATAGAAGATTAAAGAGTGACCTTAAATATTTAATTAAACAAATTATGGAAAATAAGACTAAAAGTTTTAAGAGAAACTTTTTGCTGTTATTTAGTTTCTTTAGTTTGCTTGTTGGTACAAGCTTGTATGGACAAACTATTGAGATTACAGGAGTAGTTCAAGATGAACTAAGAGACCCAATTATTGGAGCTAATGTTTCAATAAAAGGAACAGCAAGAGGAACAATTACAGATTTCGATGGGAACTTCTCTCTTTCAGTTCCTAGTGATGGAACATTGGTTGTATCTTATCTAGGATATAATACTATTGAGATCCCGGTTGAAGGGAGAAAAATGTTCAAAATTGTTTTAAAAGAAGATGTAGAATTACTTGAAGAAGTAGTTGTTATTGGTTATGGAACAGTTAAAAAAGAAGATTTAACCGGTTCTATTGCAACCTTATCTGCAGACGAGTTATCTCAGGTAAAGTCAACAACCGCTTCTGATATGCTTGTGGGTAAGATACCGGGTGTTACGGTTACTACTGCAGGTGGTGCACCGGGTTCCGGAGCATCTATTCGTATTCGTGGAGGATCTTCAATGTCTGCAAGTAATGATCCATTGATTGTTATTGATGGTGTTCCTGTAGATAATAAAGGTATTAATGGTATGCAAAATCCATTGTCTTCAATTAATCCTTCTGATA
>CAZOVL010000036.1:0-25112 GCA_964583185.1 uncultured Bacteroides sp.
AATATTCAGTTTCCACCTCAATAAATCTAACTCTAAACGTTTCGTCCTTTAAGTTATCTCTCTCTTTAAGCTTGAGAGCATATGTTGTTTGTGTGAATTTCAAATTTATGTGCTCTTTAATTCTAGAAAACAACTCTTTTGAAATTCCTAAATATAAAGGCATCCATTCAGGTAAAAAGTTTTCCTCTTCATACTTTTTAATCCGTTTGTTAATAATATTGGGAGAATATATTTTATCAACTCCTAACATTTGCCATTTTTTTGAAAAAGACTCTAGCCATTTACTAAGAGAATCATCCTGATTTGTCTTTATTTCAAAGAAATAGATTCCTTTCTTATGAGATTTCTTCCTATCGCACCGCTTAGTTAACTTATCCTCTAAAGATTTCAAAATCTCATCAATATAGTAGTAATCTAGCCGCAAAGAGAATACAAGAGGCTCTTTACCTCCTATAAATTCCAATAATTCTCCATTAGTATTAGGAGCAAAAAGATGCTCAACTTGAGCTGTTAACTTACTAATGCCTTCATTTAAAACATAATCGACTTCACGCAAATTCAATTTAATCATCTCCTTTATACTGCTTAATTATTTTTTCAATTTCCTCTTTCATTTTTTCAGTTTCTTCTTTTGCTATACCGTCCAGGGACTTAATTTCGTCATTAAGATTCTCTAAAACAATTTCAAGTTCAGGTAAAACAGTAATTATATTTCGATTTTTCTTAATCTCGACATAAATAGAGTCTGTCAATAAAAGGCGTTGATTCAATACTGACATCTCTAGTTTTTTTGTTTTTCATAACTCATTATAGTGTTTTTAGTACAGAACTTAGTTGCTACAATTTCCATAAAATCCAGCAAATCTTTTTTATAAATATATAAATGATATTTTAAAATCGTGCAAGGGCAAAATTTTAATTTTAGCAAATGAGAGCTTATTTAATTATTGCATTCCTTAACATCCTAAATAAGATTAATCGAACTCAGGTTATTATGTCGTGAATCTCAAGCAGCATTTATTATTTCCGATTTTTCTGTGCAAAGCTTGTGGGTGTTTCCCCAAACTCCTTTTTGAATGCCCTACTGAAGTACGATTGATTGTCTATTCCAACTTTTAGCATAACATCTGACATCGATAAAGAAGTTTCAATAATCAATTTAGCTGCTTTTCTCAGCCTATAATTAAGTATAAATTCCACAATTGACATATTGGTCATCTCTTTTACTTTATTGTAGACTTTCGTTCTACTCATTGCAAGTTCTTTAGTTACAAAACCAACATTCAATTCAGGCCTCTCAATGTTTTTATCTATAACATCAATCAAACTTTTCAGAAAATCATTATTCATTCGATTATCTACAACTTCAGTAGAGTCAGCAAAATAGTTTTTCGCATAATATTCCTTTAGTTGTTCTTGACGTTGGAGGAAATTTTTTATTGTAGATTTTAATAAAGCTAAATTGATGGGTTTTTCAAAATAAGCATCTGCTCCGGCTTCAATACCTTCCAACTTATTTACATCTCCTCCTTTGGCTGTTAACATAATGAAAGGAATGTAGGAATAATTAATATCATCCTTCACTGTTTTACAGAAGGAAACGCCATCAATATAAGGCATCATTATGTCGCTTACTATAATATCTACCGGCTCGTTGTTTAGTACATTCAAGGCTTCTCTTCCATCGTTAGCTTCAATAATATGGAAATCTTCTTTTAGAAAATCAAGTACCATAAATCGTACTTCCTCATTATCTTCAACCAATAAAAGATTTTTCTTTTCTCTTAAGAAAAAAGAATCAGCCTCTTCACTACAAGGAGCCTCATCAGTACTTAAAACCTCTTCTATTCGATAATTCTTATTTACCGATAGCAAAGGAGCTCTTTCATCTTCCAAATCCGGCTGCATAAACTCATCACTATTGTAAGACAAACGACCCACAGGAAAACTCACAATGATATCTGTTCCTTTATCGCGCTCACTATAGATAACGATTCTCCCTTTATGCAACTGAACAAAACTACTGACTAAAGCTAAGCCAATTCCACTACCTAAGTGAAAACTATGATTGACTGTTTTTACTTTATAAAAACGGTCAAAGACACTTGCTATGGATTCTTTACTTATCCCTACACCAGTATCTCTAACCACAATAGAAAAGTAATTCCGGTTATCTTCTAACTCTCCTACTCCGTGACTCTTGGCATAAACAGATTTAACATCATCTGGATTTTGATAGGTCTCTATGCTTATTTTCCCCCCTTCTTGTGTGTATTTAAAGGCGTTGTCCAAGAGATTCATCACTACCTTCTCTATTATAATCTTATCCGCATAAATTTCTTTACTCAAATTCTCATCTAACTTATAAGAAAACTCTATTTTCTTCTTATAAGCATAATCCATAAAATCGATTGCTGTTTCTTTGATGATATTATTTATATCCAAATTCTCCACTTTCAGTTCCACCAACTCATTTTCCACCGACTGAAAGTCCATTAATTCATTTACCAGATTCAAAAGACGTTGAGCATTTCGTTTTAACAACTTGTAGAAGTAATCTTTAAATCCTTCTTTCTCTATTTTCTCTATGGAAGCCAACATCAGAAACAACGGGGTTCTGAAATCGTGAGAAACATTGGTAAAAAACCGAAGCTGCGAATCATACAACTCTTTATTCTTAGCCTTTTCCAACCCATCTAAATACAACTGCAATTCCATTGCTTTTTTTCTTCTAGACTCTTTCAGCAACCATAAAGAAATTAATACAATTAGAATAACATATAAAATATAAGCAGGTACGCTAAACCAAGGAGCAGGACTAATCTTAATAAACACCTGCATTACTTCATCATTCCATACTCCATCATTATTGGAAGCACAAACTTCAAGTATGTAATTACCTGGTGGTATCTTGGAGTAAAACACTGTTCGACCCTCATAACCGACCTCATTGAAATCCGAATCATAGTTTTTCAAACGATAGCGAAATCTATTTTTCTCAGGATACAAATAACTATCACTAGAGAAAGTAAAACCAAAACTATTTTGGGTATAATCAAGCTTTAATTCATTTTCAGCCACAAAAACTGATTGAGCCGAAGAACGATCTTCCTTGTAGATTTTATTATTAATAAAAAATTGAGATATCATTACCTGAGGCTTAATAGCATTCGGAATAATATCTAACAAATTGATTTTAGTAAATCCATTCGTTCCACCAAAAAACAAATTTCGATTAGAATCTTTAAAGCAGGCTAAAGGAAAGTAGCTACGCCCTTGTAACCCATCCTTTTCATTAAAGTTCATCAGGTATTTTGTATGGGTATTATATTTAAAAAGTCCATTATCTGTACCTAGCCAAAGATTATCATCATCATCGAAAATCATGCTAAAGATAAACGAGACATCAAAATTAAGCAGCCCTGTATGGCGAACCACCTCTTCCGTTTTGGTATTATATTCATATAATCCGTTATCGATTGTTCCAACCCATATTTTACCCTTATTGTCTTTTGTTAAACTTTGAGCATTGAGAAAAACAGACTGATCTTCATTTAGGTTTATTTTTTCCGTTTTATTTTGATACGGATCTAACTTATAAAGTTGAGCGTGAGATATAATCCAAATAATCCCACTTTTATCTTTATAGAAATCAAAAAACCTGAAGTCATAATCTGATTCTTCAAAATAATAATGTTTAAAAGACTCATCTTTGAAGGACAAATAAGATAGAACCAATTCATCAATTTGATACATAATCCACAACCCGGAAGAGCCATCTAATATGATTTCTCTTATGCTGTTCCCTAATAATCCCTCTTTCTTATTGTCAGCAAAATAATGTTTTACTTTTCCGGTGTTAATATCTAAACAGTTTAACCCACCCAAGTACGTTCCTATCCATAGTCGGTTAAGGCTATCGACAGCTAGCGATTTTATGTTGTTGTGTGATATGCTTTGACGCGAGTTATCTGCAGTGATGTACTTAAACTGAAGTGTTTTTTTATCAACCTGATTAACACCTAATCCTTCTGTTCCTACCCAGAAATAATCTGAGTTCTCAGAAAAACAGCTTACAGGACTATGATTTAATCCTCCTTTGCTAGGGAAGAAATTCAAGAAACGCTCTTTCTCATCAAGATTCACATAACACAATCTACCGGAAAACATTCCAATCCATATATCCCCACGCAAATCGTGACTTAAAACCCACACCGAGTTATTAGGCAAGCTATAGGGGTCAGATATATTATGTCTATAATTTGAAAGTTGGCCTGTTTCAGGATTTAATATATATACTCCCCTTTGACTAGCAACCCAGATTTCTCCAAACTTGTCAATCAAGAACATCTTTACTAAAGATTGACTTTGTTGTATTTCAAAGAAATCATAGCTACTTTTTACTTCACCTGTTTGATTATCTAACTGTAAGAGTTTCTGATAATTACTCAACACCCACAGATTACCATTATGTTCCTCAACTTGTTTTATCATAGCTGAGTCTTTCAGTGAAGCCATCAAAAACATATTCTGCCCCTCTAAATTGGACTTGTATATCTTACTATCTTCACTGGCAATGTATAGGTTACTTTCTCCTATAAAGAAGGAGGATATCTTTGTTAAAGCTTGGTTTTGAAACTTATACTCTTTGTGTTCGTTTGTTTGCAAATTGTACTCTTTCAGTTTAGAGTCATTTATAGCAATAATCTTATTTTTACCTTTTGAAGCCAAACTAGTTAAGGCTTCATCCAAAACTTTTTCAAAAGAATCCGACTCTTTTTTGTACCTAAATAATCCATTATTTGTTGAAACCAAGAGTTTTTGATTGGCATCAGTAGATAAAGACAAAAACTTCCAATATACCGTTTGATCTATTTGCTTAAAATTCCTATAATAATGTTTGTAATCATACCCATCGAAACGGTATAGATTATCATCCATCATAATCCAAATGAATCCATAAGCATCACAAGCTATACTCTGTATGCCGTCATAGTAAAAACCTCCCTGAGGAGAAATCTCCCGAAACTTATAATTTTTATGTTCTTCGCCCTGTATGGAAAAGGAGATGAAAAACAGGAAAAAAACACTCAAAATTACTTTTGAGATATGGTTTAGGTAGAGCATTTATGTTTCATAATATAGTTGTAAAGTAAAAATATACTTTTTTTTCTATCTAGGCAATTCTTCCTAGAGCAATATAAAAATACATTTTTACTTTACATCAACTATATCTATGAAAAAAACGAGAAATTAAACCACTTAATCTATTTTATAAACAACTGTTTTCCCGGCAAACACTCCGCTATTTCTTAAATCCACCACTACTTTGTGTGTATGTTTGGGTATAGAAGGAGCTTCCACAACAAACGTTAATACTTTCTCCGACTGAGAAGGATCAGAAATATGCAAAGTAAGATCTGATGTTCCAATACCTTTAACAATCACCGTTGAGGGATTATCGGCCTTTATCTTAAAGTCACCAAGAGTAAATGTAGCTTCTTGTAGAAAAACCAATTCTAAAACATTCAACCCTTTATGATATACGGCTTGAATGAAATCAGAGTTTTCACAAATTTGAATGTTGCCCCTATCATAATCTTGCATCTCTTTTTCGTTCCTTCTATTTGGAACAATGATGTAGGCATATTTATCATCAGTCGGTCGATATCCGTGATTCAACCAAAGTGTAAAAACATCTTCTGATACTTTTCGCTGAGACTGGGTGTCATTGATGTCACTCCATCGCCCTTCTCTTTTTTCATTCTTCAAATGCACTTTACCTCCATTAGGGAATACATATCCTCGATTATTATGTAATACCCACTTCAAAGTATTGTTATGAAAAGACTCTCCGGGATTTACAATTTTAGATATTACTCCATCCGAAGTACAGGTAATAATCTCTCCTTTTAATCTGTTTTGTTCTATTGTAGTATTAATGAGATAGTCCGATTTAGAGGTTATTCCAGAACCTAAACATACAATTTCATCATCAAAGAAAAACCAAGACTTATAAGCAGAAGTATTTATTCCTTCAAACGAATCATTCAATCTATAGGTGTTGACAGAATAAAGACTATCTGAAGCTCCACCGACAAAGACCTCTGTTCCCAAAGTTTGCCAATTAATTTTTGTTCGGGGAATTTCTTCTGCTAAAAGATAGGGGTTCGTTACACCTGGAAGCCTTGACCAATCCCAAACAGGAAATATATTATAGTATTCATCTCCCTCTTGAGTTAAATGCATAGCCCCATCTGAAAGAAAGTAGGTCAAAAAGTTTTCACCATTTCCATATTCATTTCTCATGGTACGAGTTGATACCGTGCGCACACCGGCTGCATATTGAGGTCTGATATGTGCCACATAGTCTCCCATAAAATAAGTGGTATTCACAGGAACAACACCCACTTCCGGTCCAACTTCTCCTTTAATACGTTTGGCTATGATTTCATAAGCTGAAGCATTATCTGGGTCTATTTTTGCCAACTTATCTGCAAAAGTAGAATTCTTCTTTGTCTCGTTTTCACGACTCATACCCCTACCTATTACATTCATATGTATGTAACTACCTCGAATAACTTTAAAATAAGTATCCAACGCAAAATTACGTACAATACTCAGTCTTTCTTCATCCAATGCATACTCCGTTCCTGCTGTATAATCGGCAAACATCAGTACACCCTTCAAAAACTCATCGCCATAACCACCAATATACAATTGTGTTCCGTGCTGAAAGAAAGAATAATCCGGTTGCATCCCCTCATCATAAGGTATAAATTGTATAGGATAATACCCTTCTGATAAGGCGATGTTTAGTAACTTCTTGTCTTTTGTTAAACAAGCTCTATACATCCAGTGCAAGGCAATATCGGTTTTGTTTGCTCCGGTCCATTCCTTAGGGTCTCCTCCTTTGGTAGCCAACCTATTAATCAGTTTGTCTTCAACTTCTTTATTCAACTGTTTCTTCCCCTGACGAAGCTGTAACAACATCACACCTGTTTTATGGGGCTCTCCTACTTCATTATACCACCAGTTGTCACAGTAGGGTTGCTTCTCACACCAAAAGTTTATCCCTTTTTCTATCACTTCAATAATAGAAGGATTTTCAAAATAAGGGTTGTTTTTCCCTTTTATGGTATAAGCGTAAGTCAAATCATAAAGTCGAAAAATATGTATTAACGGTGGCCAATTAGTTCTGTCTATTGCTTGATAGTCAACATCAATAAATTCACCTGTGTTATGATTGTATTTCTCCAAATAATCCGGTACTTTACTTACAACTTCATTGATGTTTATTTTAGACTCAAAGTCTTTTACTATCCGCGATTGAATAACCTCAAACACATCTTTTTTCTTGTTGTCACAACTAAACATTAAAACCACAAGAAAACTTGAACTAAGAATAAAAAATAGTGCTCGACATTGTTTTAACAGATCCATAGTATTGTCTTTATTTTGTTAGATCGTTCTTTTTTCTAAAATATATCTTTCCAAAATCCGTTTTACTGTAATTTGTTTTTCAGCCTAATAAGTGTTTCAAGATAGTAATAATCAGCATAAGTTAAAGGAACATCCACCTCTGAATTAAAAGGAAATGCACCAACACTATGCATTAATATAAAATCTCCATTACTACCTAACTCCGCTGTATATTCCGGTGAGGCTAACGTCCTGACTTGTATTTCTACAATATTCATATACTGTTTAGCCAACTCTGCATCTACATAATCACTCAGTTCAATCAATGCGGAGGACATAACAGTTGCTGCTGAGACATCTCTTTTTGTATGAGGAATATCCTGAGAATCATAGTCCCAATAAGGAATATAATCTTTAGGCATATTAGGATGATTTATAATATAGTCTGCAATGCGCTTAGCGTGAGTCAAATACTTCTCATCTTGTGTTTCACGATAGAGATAAGTATAACCATAAAGTCCCCAGGACTGCCCACGGCTCCAAGCTGACTCGTCAGAGTATCCCTGATGAGTTACTTTAAGCTCGGGCATTCCACTTATCGTATCATAAGAAACCACATGGTAAGAACTAAAATCGGGTCTGAAATGATTCTCCAATGTTTTATCTGCGTGTGAGATTGCAATCTCTCTAAAAGTGTTATCTTCTGAGTTTTTAGAGGCCCATAACAACATCTCCAAGTTCATAATATTATCTATAATTACAGGATATTGCCAAACCTCTTCATTCCAATCCCAAGATCGAATTAACCCCACTTTAGGGTTATAACGAGTAGACAATGATTGTGATGCAGTTAAAATAACATCTTTATAATGTTCGTTTTTTGTTAAACGATACCCATTGCCAAAACTACAGAATATCATAAATCCAATATCGTGATTATCTGTAGTGTATTTCTCTCTTTCTATTCTATCAGTATACAGCTCTGCATATTTCAACACCTCTGGATTTTTACTGTTTTCGTAAATATACCAAAGTGTTCCCGGGAAAAACCCACTACACCACCATCGAGAGTCAGATGAAATATCTTTCCCATTTTCATAACTTTTGGGTAATAATCCTTCCTGATGATTATACTTTTCGGCCATCAATAAGGATTGCTTTTCAGAGAAAGCAAGAGCACCATTGACAACCGTTTTCAAATCTGTCTGACTTGTTGCCTGACCACAGCTATGAAGACCAAATGCTACTATTAAAGCAATTATACAATAATATATGTTTTTCATTATCATTACTTAATTAGTTTTGCGAACACAACTATTAAAATCTAGCTGTGCAATATAAAACATTATCAACTATCTCTTTTTATTAAAAGATTCTCGATAGTTCATTCAAAACAATTTTCGCTCTATTTAAATCAGAATTCCAGGTTTCTGTGCGCTTGTTTGAGTTTAGCTTCCCTATAGCTTCCTCAAGTTTCATATGATTTTCAGCGTCTCCATTATCTTTCATCTTTTGCTTCAGAATGCGAATTTTCTCAAAATCCTGAGCTCCTTCCAACATTCGTTCATAACGAATAGAACTTCGTGCATCAGGATAAACTAAATAAGTATCACCTGCCGGCCATGTTCTGAAGCGAGAATCCATTATTGGATTTTCAACCCACGAGTTGTATGCCCAACGTAGAAAACCATCGTAATCGGCCGATGCAGCATACCAAAACAAGTATGTAGCCTCTGCAGCATTAGAAAAGGTAAAAACATTTGGAAATTCATCCGAACAACAAACATAGTACGTCGTTACTAATCCTTTTTGCCTGCGGGCTTCAATATCTTGAATGTCAACCTTCATATCTGCACTTACACTTATTTCTGTAATGTTTGGATACTTTTTATAACTATGCTGATTATCGGCAAAAGCAACACCTAACTGAGGAGCGAATTGATTAAGGGTAGATAATATTATTTCCATTTCCTTAGGCTTACGTTCATCCATAGCCATATTGGTAATTTCAAGCCAACCCTTTGAATCTAAATGTTTAACAAAATCCTTCAAAAAAGGCACCCACATATCCGTAAAGAGCTTGGTTTCGGGATCTGCTTTAACATCAATAACAGCTTCAGTAGCTTCATCAAAATAGTGTAATTCATTATTCCAAGGAGCCATAGAATAGCAGTTTATCATTTTATCAACGCCTAAATTCATCATAAACTGCACCCACTTATCAAAAACAGTATAGTCGTATATCCACGTACCATCTTCTTGTTTAGTCCATGTAATCATATCTGCATAGGCATCATAACATTGATTATCCCATGGATCTTTATTTATGGTAGTTGTAATAACCTTTTGTCCTAAATCCACCAATTTTTGCATAAGAGGTTTCATCTTTTCAAAGTGTGCATCACTCCAGAGCTCAAGATTATGTATACGTGCTACAGCAGCAGGATGTTGCCATAAATCTAAATGCATTGACCACTCAGATGATTTAGGTAATATCTGATCTATTACCTCTATTTCAAGTGAGAATTCTTGTACTTTTTTTCCTTCTGCAAACAAATCTATTGTACCCACATACACTCCTGTTTGAGCATTTTGAGGTATATCAATAGTAATCCATACCGGGCGAACAGTTAGGCCTTCTATATTGAAACAATCTAATGAATCCAGCATATCTGGAGCTAAAGAACTTGGATAATCATCAACGGTTCTATAGCCACAACCTTTTCCAAATTCATCGGTCAATACATAACGCACAAACCGAGCTTGTCCAATGGAACCGGGTAGTTTTTCCTCCTTCGATTTGAAATCATTAAACTCAAACTCAACCTGTGAAACATCTGTTTTTGACCACAATAAAATTTGGGCAGAAACACGCTCTCCTTTCCAGCCTTCTACTTTTTGTTGCATTTCCAAAGTAGTGAGTGCCGGCATTATAGATTTTGCATATTTAGAATCAATACTTACAAAAGAAGCTTTCAACCCCTCTTCTTCTAAGCCACTCCAACTCAGCGAGTCTTTTATTGGATCATCTGCTTCATTGAAAGTAATACATTCTTTTTTAGGTCTAATATTAGTACAAGAGATAAATAGTAAAACAAGAAACAAACTATAGTATTTTTTCATTTTTCAGTTTCCTTTATTAGTTATTTTACTTTCTCAAAATACAACAATCTTGATAATGGTACTTCTATTGTGTATGTTTTGCCCCCTTTATAACTTTTACCTGCATCATCTTTCCACTTACCTTTAGGTAGTTTTACTTCTCTTATGTTTTCTGCTGTAATAATAGGAGCTACCATATATTTCTCCCCCAACATAAACTGATCTGTGCATTGAGCAAAACCTTGTCCGGGAAAAGAATACTCCATATGACGAACTATCGGTTCACCTGTTTGGGATGCAATTTTTGCATATTGAAGTATATAATCACCAAAAGACTGATGTAATTTTCCCATTTTTACCACAATATCAAGGTTCTCTTTACTTAGCACACGCCATGGAGCAACAGAAAATTGCATCATAGGCATAAGTGCATGTATTTGTGCAGAACGAACAATAAGTGTTTGATCAAACTCATCACTTTTGATGTTTAGGAAATCAGCAAAAGAACCTCCCCCTATCATATCGGGACAAGTATAAGGATATCCCAAGAGACCTGCTGCTAACATTTCGGGTATCAGTGCTTGCACAGCATCCCAAGAATATCTTTTATCTCCTAATCTTTCCACTAATGCCTGACCTCCCATTTGCCAGCCGGCACGATATTCATTAAACGGAAACTGTAATCCTATTTTTTGCCAGGCCAACACATGATCGGTTGAGATTGCATCTTTTTGGTAACTATCAATCTTCTTTGGATCATAAAATGAGTTATCTCCGGCATCAAACTTAAAACCATCTATACCATATTCTGACTGTAATTTTTTCAATTGCGCAATGTAATGATCTCTAGCTTGAGGATTGGTTAAATCGTAACATGCACTTTGTCCATTCCACCACTTTATTATGGCAGGTCTGTTTTCTCCTTTTGCTTTTATCAAGAAATTCTTTTCTTCCAACTCTCTATATTCCTGAGTATCAGCACTAACAAAGGGGCATACCCACAACATTATCTTAAATCCCATATTGTGTAATTTCTTCACCATTGCCTTGGGATCAGAAAACTTTTCAGCTTTGAACTCAAAATTTCCATAATACTTTTGCCAGTTATCATCTATCATCAACACTCCTTCCGGCAGACCACTGGCTACTATATTCTGTGCATAATCAAGAATATCGTTTTGATTTTGATTGTACATCAACTCAATCCATGTGTTATATTGCGGCATGGTGAAGAAAAGAGTTTCCGGCAATACTCCACTAGGAGGAAAGTTTTTACTACTAGCAGATAAATAGGCTTCTCGCAGTGTAGTACCTGCTTGTTGAACTTCTATTTGTTCATATTCCGAATGTATCTCTATGAAATCTTCTTTTACTTCAAATCGGAAAGGTTTATCACTCCATATAAATCTCCCTTTGTCTGATAAAAACAAAGGAACTACTTGATTATTTCCATGCTGAAGAGCTAAGTTAAACTCTGCTACCGGCTTTATATAGGGCATCTGACTACCATAAGCCACAACCCCTCCCCACCAATTTTCATTGTTGCTTTTTTGTAATACAGTAGTGTAATTTTTCTGAGAAAAGCAGAAAGCAGAATAAAACATCATACTCACTAACAGGTATGTTAATCTATATTTCATTTAAACTAAGTTTATGTTATAATTACTATTAAAGATTATTTAGAGAGCACCCTTTATGGTGCTCTCTAAATAAGTTCTACCTATAATATATATGGAAGATTAAGATTCCCAGCCCGTATTTTGAATTATGTTTGGATTCATTTGTGTTTCAAAAGCAGGAATAGGCCATTTCATCACTCTTTCATCCCACTTAGTTGTAAATCGGGTAATTACACCCCACATTTCTTTACAACCGGAAGCCTCAATATACCCTGATTTTTCAAAGAAGCGCGACTTTTTATAAGACTCTGCTCCCCAACGCATCTCATCAAAAAAGCTTATCGCTTCTCCAATTAATTCCCAGCGTCTTTCAAACTTAATGCGTTCTCTCAAATCATCCATACCTTTCACAGTAGTTTCCGGAGAACTGTTTAGCAATGCAACACCCGCTCTGTCTCTTACTTTATTAACAACAGTCACTGCATCACTTACTTTGTTTTGTTCATTTAGTGCTTCGGCTAAATTCAATAGCACATCAGCATAACGAATCAAAGGTACATCAATGTTTGAATCTTCACGTTTCTTGTAAGGTTCGTGTCCCACACCCACAAATTTTCTAAATAAATAGTAGAAATTAGAAGATGAGTTGGTCTGTATATCACGAAAAGCAGGACCATCAGTTTTATATGGAAATCTAAGCGTATAAATATTCTCTTTAGTATTATCCGAACCAACATACTCTGAATAAGGAGTTATTACGGAAGCCGTCAGACGAGGATCTCTGTCTGTATAAGCTTTTAATATACGAGCCTCATTACCATCAGGCAAATATTTACTTTTATCTGCTTCACTTATGCCTGCTTTAGTCAGTTCTTCATCGGTTAAATTGTCTCGTAAAAAATACACTTTACGATTTACTAATGGCAAAGAATTATAACCCGGTATCACATCATCCCAATTAAAGGGTCTCCCATCTTTCCATTGATAGGTTTCACAGAAATCTGTACTTGGAACAATTTCATCAATACAAGATCCATAGGTGTTTTTATTACCATAGAACTTGGTCAATGAATTACCATAACCAGGTTCGGCAACAGCTTGAAGACTAAAGATAACCTCATCCGATTGCTCTTCGTTGCCATTAAACATATCAATATACTCTCCACGATATAAGTCATAACCACACTTGCCTACTTCTAAAAAGTCTTTTTCTGCTTCACCATACTTTTTCAACCACATATAGACCTTACCTCTTAATGCATAAGCAGCCCCTTTAGTTATACGCCCAAAATCATCGCTATTCTTCTCGTATTTTAAAGGTAAATTAGGGTCATTTATACAGTCAGTCAAATCATCAACGAGAGCATTCCATATTCCCTCTTCCGTTTCTCTTCCTTTCACTAAACCTTCAACCTCAACCGGTTCTAAATAGAGAGGAACTCCTTTATAAACAGAATTTAGTCTATAGTAAGCATAAGATCTTAAAAACTTACATTCACTAATCAATCGAGAGAGTTTCTCATTGCTTATAGGTGCTATAGGTAAATTTGCTATGGCAACATTTGCATTACTGATTAGTTCATAATGTTGTTTCCAGTAATTGGAGAAATAACCTTCTGAAGCAGAAGTATTCGCCGTTAACAAACGATTAAACCCATAATTCCAAATCATATTCCCTGTAGGACCAATTGCCTCAACCGTAGAGATGTTTCGTCCTATTTCTTCCTGATTTAATGAAGCATATACTCCAAGTACTCCTTTATCAGCTAATTCTTCTGTACGCCACATATTTCCACTACTCACTTGATCATAAGGACTTCTATCTAGAAGATCGCCCTGACAACTAAACATAATGAAAGAGCAGCCTATTAAAAATAATATTATTTTTTTCATGTTTTCTTTTATTTTTTAGAATGTTAGGTTGACACCAAATGCATATTGTCTAACAGGTTGATATCTTGGATTACCTCCTTGTTCCGGATCTACACCAGGGAAGCTATCAATACTAAATAAATTCTCCCCACTAAAATATACACGAGCGTTAGTTAAGCCAATTTTCTTTGTCAATACAGGAGGTATTGTATAACCAAAAACCAATGTTTTTAATTTTAGATAATTGCCTTTATGTAAATAAAGATCGGACGGTTGTCTTGTAGATGACGTATGTATAGTTGATAATCTTCTATACTTACCATAAATATTAGTTCTAGGATCGGAAGGATTTTCCGGATCATAGAAATAGTGGTTATTTGCAATATCTTGAGAAATTGCTTTTCCTCTAGTTAAGGTTGTAGTTGAAGAGTTATACCCATCTCTTGGTGACCATAAAATATCAAATCCTGCGGCTCCTGCAAAATTTAAGAACAAATCAAATCCTTTCCAACTAGCATCTAATTGTATTCCATAATTATATTTGGGGTGCTTTGATGATCCCATAGCTTGACGATCAAAGTCATTACCATAAATTCCATCTCCGTTATAATCTGCATAAATATAGTCTCCATAATATAGACCATCTCGTTCACCTATTTTACCTCCATCATGAAATGAGTAACCTTCTTGGCTCATTGCCTGTGCCCACTTCATATCCTCTTCTGTTCTTATCATACCATCTCTTGGTCCTCCACCTGGAAGCACAGCTCCTTCACCGTCAAAATATTCTCCGGAACCTTTGTATATCTTTCTTATAAAGTACTCTTCAAACCCATATCCTTCTAATAGTACCTCTTGATAATTACCGGCCACTTGTCCAAAGTTAGTTTGCCATACCATTTTTCCATCTTTATCTTCAACCCAACCCTCAACTAGTTTTCCTTTATATTTTGTAGTTTCATTCTTAATCATAGAGAAGTTGGCAGAAATACCGTAACTAAAGTCTTTTATTTTATCTTGCCAACCGGCTGTAAGTTCAATCCCTTTCGATTTAAGATTGGCCATATTCATTACCGGTTCTCCTTTTACTCCCGCAGTCAAAGGAATTGGCATTGACTTTATAATTCCGGTTGATTTGGTTGTAAACACGTCCATTTCAAAGTTTAAGCGTTGACGCAAAAAGTTGGCATCAATACCAAAGTTCGTGGTTTGTGTTGTTTCCCATCCTAAACCTGTATTTGGAACCTCAGGAATAACTAAACCATCCATTAGTTTTCCATTCAGAGAGTACTCTCTAATAGCATACTTCGATTGGGATATATAATCATTATATTTCGAGTTCGACCCGTAGTTTCCGTTTTTACCCCATGAAAGTCTAATCTTCAGATTATCCAACCAGTCTTTTGTACTAGACATAAAAGCCTCTTCCGAAATTCTCCATCCTCCAGAAACAGAAGGGAAAAAGCCCCAACGATTATCTTTTTGGAAACGAGAGTGTCCATCGTATCTCATATTGAACTCAAACAAATAACGAGACTTATATGCATAGGTAAACTTACCTAGAATAGCCCGAGAAGCTCGATCATAAGTTTGTCCCCATGAATCTCTGTATTCTGTTGCGGAACCTATATCATGTATGGTTTCATCAATTAAACCTCTTTTAGTAACCCCAAGGTCCCAATATTTCCAATACTCTTCATGATAGCCAAACAAAGCAGTTATATCGTGATCTCCAAAGCTTCTGTCAAAACTCAATAAATGTTCCAATGCATACGAAGAGGTATTAGCCCGATCGTCTGAAGTAACAAATTGACTAGGTGTTAAGAACTCTCCTATTTGCTCATTTTCACTAAATGAAAAGGCAGCACTTGTTCTTGGATTGGTCCAGCTTT
Organism: uncultured Bacteroides sp.; assembly: GCA_964583185.1. Taxonomy (GTDB): domain Bacteria; phylum Bacteroidota; class Bacteroidia; order Bacteroidales; family Bacteroidaceae; genus Bacteroides_E. The sequence continues at coordinate 15,908 of CAZOVL010000036.1, forward strand.
TGGTTTCACGCCAGGTTCTTTCATAATTTAAGTTTGATGTCAACGTTAACCCTTTCATCAAGGTTATTTTGCTAAACACAGTGGTATTCAAACGCATAAAGTCTTTTTTACCATTGTTGTTTTCATCTATTCTTCTACGAACATTACCGGCTCCATTTTCTTCTTGTTCAGCCTCTTTCGCTCCGTATTTACCATCATATAGAGGATAAAGTCCCGGAGTAGATTGTAAAATCCAGCTATTTACACCAAAATCTCCATCAAAATTAAGACGTCCTGATTTATCTTTATGTCCGTAAGTTCTAGTACCTAAAGTCAACCACTTCGTTATGTCTGTCTCAAAGTTAATACGCATATTAATTCTTTCCATACCTGTATTATCTACAAGACCCGGATTATTCATATACCCAATAGACAACAAGTAACGGCTTTTCTCAGAACCTCCGTTAATAGAGACATTGTGCTCTTGAAGAATTTGATTTTTATTGTAAGTCTCATCCATCCAATCGGTATTTGGATATGCAACGTAGTTAGGATAACCCGCTTCTGTTAACCCATAAGGGTCTTGAGACTTTTCTCTCCAAAGATCTATTACACTTTGGTCAAACATAGGTGAAGTCTTTGATTGGAAATGAGCTTCATTCATCAACTCCATATAATCCGCATAATTTGTAACAACCTTAGGTAGATTTACCGGATTCATTATAGCTAGACGAGTTGAAAAGTTTACTGTAGGCTTACTTTCTCTCTTACCCCCTTTAGTTGTAATCAAAATAACTCCTGCTCCTGCTCTAGCACCATAAATAGCTGCTGATGCAGCATCTTTTAATACAGAGATAGATTCTATATCATTGGGGTTTAAGTTGTCCATCGTTCCCAGCATACCATCAACTATCACCAAGGGAGTATTGTCATTCATCGTTTTTATACCACGAACTCTTATTGTTGCCGCATTTTCTCCCGGTTGACCCGATGATTGCATGGAAGACAATCCGGCAGCCAATCCGGCTAAAGAAGCTGATACACTTGTAATAGGTCGTGAATCTGACATATCTTCAAAGTTTACCGAGGCCACAGCTCCAGTAACATTTACTTTTTTCTGTACACCATATCCCACCACAACAACTTCTCCTAATAATTTGCTGTCTTCTTTCATCACAACATCAATCCTGGTTCTGTTTCCAACAGTTATAGATTGTGTTGCATAACTAATGTAACTGAATTCTAATACTGAATTAGTACTAGGAACAACAATTGAGTAGTTTCCATCTATATCGGAAATAACACCGGTTGTTGAATCCTTCAATTTTACAGTTGCCCCAATTAGAGGCTCGCTACTTTCACTTGTAATACTCCCGGAAATTGTAATTTGTGACCAGGCTATTCCCCAACCGCACATACACAATAACAAGGTGAGTAATTTTCGTTTTTGTTGCTTAACGAATGTTTTTTCATAGTTTTCAAGATTTAATTTATAAAAATTAACAATTTGAACATATCAAAATCTACCATCAAAAAGTTAACAAGCATTTATTAGCTTGATTAAATACTAAAGTTATTTTCATTTTAGCAATACAATAATATATATAATGCTCCTTAACTTCTTGATTTATTTGTCATCTTTGTTGCACTTATCATCATCATTATACATTACAGCACAATTAGATACAAAATCTTCAATGCGGACAATTAGTGCTAAAAAAATGACAAATAGAACAAACTCTTTTACTCCTATTCCTCAAAAGCAGAGAATCAAACAAAACATAAATTAACCTTTTTACACAATTATTCAATATACCAAAAGAAAAAACCAAAACAAAATTTTACTACATAAAAACATTATTATCACAATATTAACATCTAAAACATTCCTACTTGGAGTAAAATCAAGCATCTATACTTACGTATCTATTTATAGCTGGAGTTAACTCAAATCAGAAAGGTTGAATACTTAAGATATTGGTGAAATCTGAAATAGCATATTGGGTTTTAACATTTAGACAGTGAAATATAAATGTTTTGAAAACTCAAATAAATAATTAGGCAACCATCACTCCAGAATCTCTGGTAGAAGGAACAACAGTATTATATATTCCAGATGATTATAATCTACTTATATACGGCAAGCCCTTTAATGATTCTGTTGTTTTACCGATATAATTTAAAGGAATAGATTTTCAATACGCCATCGTCTTGCCTTATGGAAGAAGTAGTGCGGTATATAAAATCAAACCTTGACTTAGAACTTTTATTTTACAATAGGAAAGATAATTCAGGTAGGTTTTGACTATAAATAAAAAGCTGCCTGATATATCATACATCAGGCAGCTTTTACACTCTATATATAAACAACTCTTATTTCTCTATTACCTCTTTCAGTCTTTTTAAGGCATTTTCAATCATATCGTGCGTGCCACTACCATCACCTACATATTTTACAACCATCTCTGAGTATTCTATCGCCTCATTCAGTTCTTTGGTACGTTTGTCGGCCCCTTTAGCTTGAGTTAGCAGGGATAATAAATCGCCTAAATCTTCAAGTTCTGGAAGATTACCGGGACGCATTGTGTTTATTGCAGCATTGAGTGCCGATGCAGCTTCATTGACCTCTGTCTGATTATAGTTCTTGTTTTTATTATCAAAAACTTGCTGTGCTAATACAGACTGCTCTTTCAAACGTGCAAAGCCATATGGTGCCCAGGGTGAATATTCCGGAACTTTAACTACCAGTTTATGCCACGCTTCTTGAGCTGCAATACGCTTCTCCACCACATGGAGTAATTCTTTCAAGGAGTATCTGTCCACATTACCAACCGGAACCAACTGTTCTAATACTTGACTTAAAGCATAGCTCTGTAAGTCAACATCAGTCTGCTTCTTACTCTGTGTCTCAACTATTCTGGCCTTTTTCAGCTCTTGCTGAAGAGCCTCAAATGTATCCCAAGTATAATTTTTTACGATTTTAGCTTCTCCATCTTTAATCATCTTAGATAAAGTTTTTTTGTCTAATTTTGAAGTAGCCAATTGATCTACAGCTTTGGTCAGTAAAGCGATTTGCTGATTAATTTGATTCTCTGAAACATCAGCCAATTGATATATACGCTCTCCTTCTTCTCTTGTTTTACGGAGAGAAGCAAAAGACTTTTTAGTATAGTTTGAAGCATTAAAAGTCGCCGTTTCTTGTAATTTATCCCATAGCTCTTGCTTAATCTCCTGATTAGGATCACCTATTAAGTTGATTCTAAAATAGTGAGTTGTATTCCTATGTCTGTAATAATCGGGTTGAAATTGCTTATCTCCTAAAGTCAAGGTATACAAATTCCCTTCAACTCCGGTACTATTACCTCTTGGCTGATTCGTTATTATATTATCTAAAGAGGATGATACATCAAGAATGGCCTCATCCCAATTATTCACACCACCGGCTGTCATGGCTAATGGTCCATACATTAAAGTACCTACCCACATAGGGGTAAACGAAGTATTCGTCACATTTTTTGCCGTAGCAGCTGTTTCCAACTTATCGGGACCAAAATCGATGTGTTTACCAAAAGGCATTATCACCTCCACAACATCTGAAGGAGTCCAATCTCTTGCCGGAATGGTTACATACGAGCTGGGTTGATAAGATGAAGCGATGGATTTACCATTGAGTTTTACGTCGAAACCACTTGTAGCCCAATATGGGACACGCAGTTTTAAGGTAAAGTTTGCACTATTCTTTGTTAACCGAATGGTTGATTTTTCTGCCGGCCACAAACAGCTTTGTTCAAGTGTAACATTTTTAGCTTTCCAAGATAAGGTAGTGGGTAAATACAACGCTACCCAAAGTGTGTTATCAGAAGTAAAATAAGCAGCTTCCTGATATTTTACGTGATTCTCTGAACCTGTTCCTCCACAACAAGTGGACTGAGGAGTATTATTTCCCCACGGTTTTGAGGCATTTAACCCCACAGCATACTGATAAGTGGTTTGATAGACAGCAGGATTCAATGACCCAATGAGTTGATTATACAAAACACGTTCATAATAATCCATATATCGTGCATCATCCGGATTGAAGGTATTCAAATCTTTGGTTAGCTTAGCCAAGTTATAGGCACAGCAGGTTTCATTAATATTGGGTGCAGGATGTAGGTTTCGCTGGTGATCCGAGGTAACATTCGTTGCCATACTTAATACTTGTGTGTAGGGTTGTCTAAACATTTCGCCATTACCTACTCCTCCGGTAGCATAACGATATCGTCCCTGTATTAAGTTCCAAAAGTTTTCTGCCAGATTAAAATAATAGGGGTTTTTATTCCCTCTGTAACTCCACAAGGCACTAGTGATTTTTGGAATATGCTGATTGGCATGACGTGTACGAATATCATCAATATTCTTAGCCAAGGGGTCGTAAAACGCCGGACTATCAAAATAATTGGAGGCTTCCAATAAACGTTGCTTCTCTTCCGGTTTGCTTACTAGTTCGGATAAACGAGCCAAGGATTCTCCTGTTCCACCATCTTCACCTGCAATGTAGATATTCCACATTTCGTAACGATTACCGGGTTTTGCCCTTCGTTCTTCTTGAGTACCCCCGGTTTCCACATACGTGCGATAATGCAGTCTATTCCAAATCCACAACCCCATATCTTTTGCAATAAGAAGAGCTTTTTCTGCTATTTGAGGCTCATCAACATAAGTAGCAATATCTATCAACCCGGCCAATTGTTTATGTATGGAGTAATAAGGAGCCCATACCCAATCTGAGTTATTATAGGCACTGTATTTTTCAATTAATGCAGGGTGATGAGCAGGAATAGCATTTAGGTAACCGTATCCATAACTTTTCCATTGAGTTTTATATACATCAAAATCTTTCCAACTTCCTTTCATCGTTAATAGTTCTGTTTCGGGAGCAAAATCGCGTGCTTCCCAATACCTGCCTAATTTATCATTCCATACAAAAGTGCGTTCCTGACATTCACGCAACTCATCAACCATTCTCTTTATGTTATTACGGAGTATCTCTTTTTGCTCTGCTTTGGTGGCACTGGCAAAAGCAAAAGCCAATGCTGACATATAGTGCCCTGAACCATGTCCTTTCAGTTTGGTTGTAGGAGAATCCCAACCATCCGCTTTCACATAACCTTCTGTGCTTAAACCATAGGTGTCTCTGTAGTTATACAATTGTTGAGATACATCCCAACTTATTATCTCCTGAATAGCTAAATCTCGGTTGGATGTCAGTCGGTTATCCCCCGTAATGGTTACTTGATTCAAAGGGATGGGTTCAGCAGCAGGAATAGCAGTAGGTGTTTTATACATTCCATCAACAACTTTAATTTGAGCTACAATTGGATATCCATTGACAGTAGTATCATCTCCAATAATATAGCCATTAATGGTATATTCACTCCCGGCTTTATATACCGATGAATCTGCTTGTGCTTCTTCTGTGGCAAGTGCAGCATTTGTCCATCGGGTTTGACGATATTCAGACTGACCATCAGAATAGGTTACCCAAACTGAATAAGGTAATCTAGGGACAGTACCTACCGGACTATTTACCTCAATAGCCTCAACTTTTACAATGGTTCGAAACTCTGAAGAGATACTTTTTGCCGGACAGACAAACAGCATACCAATTACCGCAATTAAAACAAAACCCACCTTCTTCATTTTCTTTTATTTTTTATAATCTCTAATTTTTACTAACTCCATTTTCTGTTATATAGCTTGAAATAAACACCATAATGGAGAATTTCGATAATACAAATTACGCACTTATAAGTAAAATTGGATAACAATAATATCTAAAAGCATATCAGATTCATCCAAAACTCAGGAATAGAACTACGATAAACCCAGAAGAAAAAGATTGGCTACATTGAGTTGGAAGAAAAACAAATTTCTTTTCTAAACCTCTTAAAGACACTAAACGAAAAGAGAAGGAAGAAAACAAACGCTTTTCAACTCACATTTTCCGCTAAAAGAAGAGAATTCTTCTTTACTTAATACTTTATATCTTAACTTTGTCTTTTAATAAATCAAACAAAAACCTCTTTTTCAATACTTTAAAAGTATCTACGTATGCAGGAGATAACGACAAAAGAAAGAGAAAAAAAGATTTTTAAGACTACCCTGATTGGTAGCATTGCTAATTTTCTTCTCCTTACATTCAAATTTATTGCAGGGATAGTTGGAAACAGCTCTGCTATGCTTGCCGATGCCATTCATTCGTTATCCGATTTTATAACAGATATTGTAGTTATTGTTTTCATTCGTTTATCGAATAAACCCGAAGATGAAGATCACGACTATGGACACGGAAAATATGAAACTTTAGCCACGTCTATTATTGGAATTATTCTCTTGGCCGTTGGTGTTGGAATTCTATTAAGTGGAAGTAAAGCCATTTTTAAATGGTACATGGGGGAAGAACTAGAGCCACCCACCTTATTAGCTTTTATTGCTGCCCTACTTTCCATTTTTGTTAAAGAAATCCTATTTATATACACCAAGCAGCAAGCCAAAGTGGTAAATTCACAAGCAGTAGAAGCCAATGCCTGGCACCATCGAAGTGATGCTTTTTCTTCGTTAGGAACCTCTTTGGGTATTGGAGGAGCCATTTTCCTAGGTACACGCTGGAGGGTTCTTGACCCCATTGCCGCAGTAGTAGTTAGTTTTTTCATTATACACATTGCCATTAAATTACTAATACCAAGTCTGGAGGAATTATTGGAAAAATCACTTCCCAGAGAGGTTGAGAACAGAATAAAAAGTATTGTTCTTTCGTTTCCTGAAGTAAGTAATCCTCATCAAATAAGAACCAGACAAATTGGAAGTTATTATGCCATAGAGATGCACATTGTTATGGACGGAGACCTTTCACTTTATGAGGCTCATAGGGTAACAGAAGACATTGAAGATAAATTACGTGAAGTTTTTGGAAAAAGAACACATATAGGAATTCACGTTGAACCACGGAAGAAAGTATGAGTTTAAGTAAGAAGAGCATCCTAATTACAGGTGCCAGCGGATTTATTGGTAGCTTTTTAGTAGAAGGAGCATTAAACAGAGGATACACTCCTTGGGCAGGTGTACGAAAGTCGAGTTCCAGAAAATACCTGCAACACCCGGATATTCAGTTCATAGAGTTGGATTTTAGTTCACAAGCGGAATTAAAGAAATCTCTTGAAACCTATAAAAACGAACAGGGAAAATTTGAGACCATCATTCACTGTGCAGGGGTAACTAAAAGTAAGAATAAGGAAGAGTTTATACAATTTAATTATGACCAAACCCGATGCTTCATTGATACACTGATTGAGCTGGATATGACTCCTAGTCAGTTTGTATTCATAAGTACCCTGAGTGTTTTTGGTCCCATCAAGGAGGATAATTATCAACCCATAGAAGAAAGCGACAAACCTCAACCCAACACAGCTTATGGATTAAGCAAATTAAAAACTGAAGAGTATATACAATCACTTCCTAATTTTCCCTACTTGCTGTTCCGCCCAACAGGAGTTTATGGTCCTAGAGAGAAAGATTATTTTATGATGGCACAATCCATTAAGAATCATTTTGACTTTTCCGTGGGTTTCAAAAAGCAAGAAATCACTTTTGTTTATGTTAAAGATTTAGTGGAGGCTGTATTTCTTGGAATAGATACAAAACGCACTCGCAGAGCCTATTTCGTAACAGATGGAGGGGTTTATTCCAGCAAAACATTCTCTGATTACATACAGCAGGAGTTAGGAATATCGTTTCTTGTTCGTATAAAGTGCCCTTTATTCCTTTTAAAAGTTATATCTTTGCTGGCTGAATCCTTTGCTAAATGGATGGGGAAAAGTAGTACTTTGAATAGTGATAAATACAAAATCATGAAACAAAGGAACTGGAAATGCAATCAAACCCCCACTGTAGAAGAGCTTGGGTATAAACCCCAATACAGTTTAGAAAAAGGAGTTAAGGAAACTATTGATTGGTATAAAAAAGAAAAATGGCTTTAGGTTTATTCGAAAAAATTGAATGCAAGAAGGGACTCTTTGCAGTAGAGAAAATAGCTTTAATTTATAATTTACTCACTACTCTTCTGATTTTTATATTATTTACTTATTTACCTAATCCGGCTCAGATGCTGATAGGCCGGGTTTTTATTGCATCAATCACGTTTGCTTTAATGTATCTAAGTCGGTTTGTTCCCTGCAAAGCAACCGTTTTTGTCCGAATAGCTTTTCAAATGGCCCTCTTGGCCTACTGGTATCCGGATACGTTTGAATTCAATCGAATTTTCCCCAACTTAGATCACATCTTTTCAACCATAGAACAAGGACTTTTAGGTTTTCAACCCGCCATTACATTTCATCAAAATTATCCTCAGTTATGGGTAAGTGAGCTTTTCAATATGGGCTATTTCTTTTACTACCCTATGATTGCCATTGTTGCTGTTTATACTTTTTTGTTCAAATTTGAATCTTTCAATAAGTTCTCTTTTATCATTGTTTCTGCCTTTTTCCTTTATTACATCATCTTCATTTTTGTTCCGGTTGCAGGACCTCAGTTTTATTTCCCCGCTATTGGAATGGATAATGTAGCCGAAGGTGTTTTTCCTTCCATAGGGAATTACTTCAACAACAACATACAACTATTGGCTGGTCCTGATAATGGTGTAGGAGGTTTCTTTTATGGCTTGGTAGAAGCCTCACAAGAAGTGGGAGAACGACCTACAGCCGCCTTCCCCAGCTCACACGTAGGAATATCAACCGTACTAATGATTTTATCGTGGAGACTTAATAAAAAACTCTTCACAGGATTGCTCCCCTTTTACTTTTTCTTGTGTGGAGCAACGGTATATATTCAGGCACACTATTTAATTGATGTGATTGTTGGATTTGCTTCTGCTTTTGGGGTCTATGTTCTTTCCAGTAAGATTTATGCCCGATGGTTTGCCGTGCCTATACTATACGACTCGGTCGCTTTGGAGTATATCAACCAAAAGAGTACAGAAAGAAAGCCTCTTAACTAAGAAGAGACTACAATAATATACTGACAGAAATAGCTTGATAGAATATTTATCAAGCTATTTTTTTTGTGATTAACTGAACAACTCTGGTTGTTTTTGGGCTCAACAGAACCACCTCTGACACTAACTTTTTCTCCCTTTTTCAACCCCCTCTTCTAACGCTTGTAGGCGGAGTTTTTAGCGGTCTAGGACCGA
>CAZOVL010000037.1:0-24668 GCA_964583185.1 uncultured Bacteroides sp.
AACCTCTCCATCCCTAATATAAAAAAACAATGTTTCTTTTGGATTCTTTTCTATATAGCAAGAGAGTACACCTGTAAACCAGTCTGCTAATATTGAACCATTTTCACTAATACTATCTGAGGACGATTTAATATCATACTTTTCAGCTTTGTCAATTTCATCTCCAACTCTAATTTCCTTCAAAATAAATTTATTATTATTTATTTCCCATGTAGCAATATGTCCTCTATAGTTGGCAGTACTTCTAATAGGGAAAGGTGATTTTAGATCTTTTTGATAAAAATATGTTTGTAAAGGAGAAGGATGTCCCCAACCTGTAGCTAAAGAAAATAATTTCCCATTATAAAGTAACTTATCTGGAATTTGTTCTGTCGCGTAGGAAAATTTAGAAGTAAGAAGGAGAAGGATAATACAGATAATTTTTCTCATGGCTTTTAGCTTAAGTTATTAACTTCTCTAAGTTAATGTTTTATGATCATACATGATCTATTTTTATATAAAAGAACAGCCTCTTATATAAAATAAAAGACTGTTCTTCAAAAAATGAAATTCAAATTATATCATTCATCTTTCACATACCCTACTTTCTTTCGAGGTTTGTTTTCTTGCTCTTTTTGACTAGCTAATTCGGTTAATGCTTGATAGATATCATTAAATTGCATATTGGTATCAATCATAAAAGCTTCAAACTTTTGATTGAGCTCGGCATATCCCAAAGCATATTGTCGAAGTGAGACGAAAGCCCTCATTATAGATATATTTACTTCAATAGCAGTAGGAGAGCGTAAAACACCAGAGAGCATTGCTACTCCTTCTTGAGTGAAAGCGAAGGGAGTGACCGTACTGTGTTTTAGCTTTTCTGGTAACTGGTCGCAAATTGCGACCAGTCCATTCCATTCTTTTTTTGTTAATTCAAACATGAAATCAGAAGGAAATCTTTCTATGTTTCTTCTTACCTGTTCTTTAAGCCTTTTAGTTTGTACATCGTACATTTCAGCGAGGTCAAAATCTAACATTATGTTTAAACCTCTAATCTGATATATCCTATTTTGTATTATTTGCAATTCCATTACTTTCAGTATTAGAGTTATTACCAAACAATCTATTATCTACATTCATCATATCTTCCAGAATACTGCCATCAAGCACTTGGGCTTAATGCTGAGTCATGCGAGTAAAGGAAAGTCCAAGCATTTTAGCTGCATTTCCCATAGTTACTTAGTTAGTGTAACACTCGTGGCATACGTGTGGTGGGTTACGTGCATGCTCAAACGCTTGTCTATTACGCACAAATCGGGCACTTCCTTCAGGTACGCATTCATCTTTTGATTGGAACAGGTAGAAGCTGTCATCTCGATTGAGAGGCTTTTTCATCCCTATATTTGTCTAGTAATTCTCGAGGAATGGTTAATAGTGTGATATTACATAGATTGTTGGTTTTCTCACGAGGCTTACGAATCCACAACTCTTCGTTTTTCCGATGTATATTCTTTTAGATTCATGACATCAACAAAGGCTAATCCGGTATATGAGCAGATTTACAAGAATTGTCATTGTAAAGTGAAGTTTAATCTGTTAATTTGGGGTAAGGTTTATTATAAAACAACCAGAGAAAGATGGAAGTAATAAAGTCAAAAAAAAATAGATGTGCCAAAATAGGATGCATTGCTTCAATAGTATTTGCTAGTATTTTGTGTTTATTTGTTTTTCCACGGATAATCTTTACTTATTTTTCTCTAAATGACAAAATTTATGATAAAAAAGATTTAACAGACAATTATGATAGAAATGAAAAAGATATAGCGGCTTTAATAAGCTACTTTAAATCTATTATTCCTGAAGATACTTATGTAGACATTGAAATAAATGACACAAAAAAAATAGATATTTTTCATGTTTATAAAGAAGGTGTTTATTATGGAGGTTGGGATATCGATATAGATTCACCCAAGGCAGATACAATTTTTTCTATATTAAATTGGGATAAGTTACAAATTCAAATATTAAAGAAAAAATTAGATGCTGTAAATTGTATTTCCATAGATAATAGCTATCCTGTAAATATTGGTTTCCAAAGGAGTTTGTTGAGTAAATTTTACTATACAATATTTGATGAGCCAATAATTGAGAACGATTCATTAATGAGAATATACGATAGTAAATGTATGTATATTTTCTATCGAGACAATGTAGTACTTCAATATGGTAGCGGGGCTATAGGCTCAATTTGTTTTCCAAAAAGATTCTTAGAATAGTAGTTGAACTACATAAAAAACACACCTTAAGAAATATTCTCCTTTGTATTTTGTGATTATCTTAAAATGCTCCAGCATTTAAGGCGTCCAAATTTATTGAAACAATAATAAAAAGACTAGATGCCACTCTTATAACCTAGTTGTCCAAAAGAAGTTTGGCCAAAGTATTTCCCAATTTATATAGCGATTGTATAGAACATTGTATTGACTCCCCCAAACCCTTTGCCTCAATGGTATGTCTTGGAAAAAAACGAAGAATTTATAGGTTGTGCCGGATTAATAACAAACGATTTTATTAGTCGAATGGATTTGTATCCTTGGTTGGCTGCTCTCTTTATAAAAGAAGAACACAGAGGGAACTCTTATGCAGAATTATTGATTGAGAAAGCTAAAGCCGATGCTAACAAGTTTGGCTTCAAAAAGCTATACTTATCCACAGATCATATTGGTTATTACGAAAAGCTAGGGTTTTCATTTGTCGGCATGGGCTACTATCCATGGGAAGAGCAAACTCGGATTTATGAAATAAGCTTATAGTCTAGTCATAAGAAATATAATAATTTAGTTTTCTTGTTATATTTAGGATCTGGGTTTTAGAAAATCCTTTATAGAAAGTGAAATTACTTCCTTTCTTTATATATTTCACTAGGAGACATTCCGAAATGCTTAGTAAAACATCGTGTAAAATATTTAGGATCATTAAATCCAACTTCATAAGCTATTTCTGAAACATTCATATTCACTTTGTTTTTTACAATTATTTCATGAGCGATAGATAAGCGGTAATTACGAATAAAACTACCAGCTGATAATCCTGTTAATGTTTGCATTTTACGGTTTAATACACTCTTACTTACCCCTAGTTCTTCAATGAAGAATCCTACATCAAATCCTGAATCCTTATAGTTTTCTTTGACTATTTTCAATGCTTTTTTTAAGAATATATCGTCATTTGATTGTTCAATAATATTCAGTTCTTCAATATTCATAAGTAGACTGAACCTTCGTTGATATATTTTTCTATTCTCCAGTATGTTGCTTATTCGGGTTAACAATAATTCCTCATCAAACGGTTTTGTGAGGTATTCATCTGCTCCTGTTCTAAATGTGTTTATGCGTGTGTCGAGAGATGTTTTGGCTGTGAGCATTAAAAATGGGATGTGGGATATATTTATATCTGATTTTACTTTTTTTGATAGCTCTAATCCATCAATAATGGGCATCATTAAGTCGCTAATAATAAAATCGACAGTTTCACTTTTCAGTATACTTAAAGCTTCTTTTCCATTCCCTGCTTCAATTACTTTATAGTAATCTGATAAAATAGAACAGATATATTTACGCATATCTCTATTGTCCTCTACTACTAGTATAGTTAACTTATGTTTAGATGGAGTCTCAATTTTAAGGATATCTTTATTATTCGTCTCTATATTATGAGGAAGCTCTGCTTCTTGTCCTATTTCCTCTCGAAGCAAGGGTAGTAATACTCTAAAAGAAGCTCCTCGAACATGATTATTCTTGGCCACAATTTTACCTCCTTGAATGTCTACTATTTTTTTACATAAATATAATCCTATACCTGTTCCACTCTGGCCATACATGGGATATTGTTCGTGTCCTTTGGTTTGATAAAATCGATTAAATATGCGATTATAATCGTCTGTGTTTAGTCCCACGCCAGTATCTTGAACACATATGTATAATTTCTCTTCTCCACTATTATTTATGGAGGCTATATATAACGATACAGTACCTTTGTCTGATGTAAATTTAATAGCATTAGATAGTAGGTTTGCAATTAGTTTATGTGTGGCTTCTCTATCGAACAAGAACTGAGGAGAGCTAAGTCGGTAGAGTTTTTTTATGGTTATACCACGTTCATTTGCATAAGATTCGAAGGGGTATAACATTTCTTCTATGTAGTTTAAGTAGTTTTCAGAAACAAGATTAAAAGTCATGTTTTCTGATTCAATCTTTCTGAAATCCATTAACTGATTAATGAGAGACAAAAGATATTTAGAATTGCGTGAAACATAATGTAATTGTTCTAACACTTTAGGGTTTGAACTAAGCTTTAATGCTCTTTCTATGGGTCCAATAATGAGAGATATAGGGGTTCTGAATTCATGAGTGATATTAGTAAAAAACGATATTTTATCTGCAGTAGCCTCCTGCACCTTGTTTGACATTTCTAATATCTGCTTTCGTTGTGTTAAAATTTTTTCGTTTTGAGTTACTAAAATTTCGTTTTGAAGTTTTAGTTCCTGAGTGCGTTCTTCTACTTTTTTATGTAAAATTTCTCTCTGTTTTTTAAATGAGTTAACTCTCCATCTGTAAAATTGAAAGCCTAAAAATATTATTAATATAAAGCAGAAACCAATAAACCAACTGGTCTTATAGAAAAAAGGTCTTACAGTGATTAGCAATTCACTGATATTTTCTGACCAATTATGATTTCCAGACATGCACTTTACCTGTAGAGTGTATGTTCCCGGTCTCAGGTTGGTGTAAGTAATGAATCTACGGTTAGCAGAAATATCAATCCATTCATCTTCAAAACCCAACAAACGATACGAATAAAGAACAGTTGATGGGTTATGATAATCCATTGCCGAAAATTCGATAGAAAAAGATTTATCTTGTTCATGTAAATCTATATGCTTAGCATAGGCTATATCTGAATTGATATATTTACCCTCACTTTTCCATACGGTTTTGTTCAATATTTGTAGCTTAGTAAAAACTACTTTTTTTTCTTCCTGCGATGTATATCTGCCACTTGTACTCATAACACTGAGCCCTCCAATGGTACCAAAATAAAGATTCTTGCTTGTGGGAGATTTGTAACTAGCATTCCAGTAAAACTGATCGTTGATTAGCCCATCTTCTTTTGTGTAATTTACAAATCGAGAAGTTTCAGGATCGAAAGAGGAAAGACCATAACCTGTACTTATCCATAGTATACCTTGTTCGTCTTCAAGTATACCAAAAATAGTATTGTTAACAAGACCTTGATCTATAGTAAAATGATTTAATGAATACTTTCCTTCTTTTTCTTCCAATTTACATATTCCATAGCCACCACTTCCAATCCAGATTACACCATCTTGACTTTGATATATGCAGGTTATATTTCTAAAGAATAATTTACTGATTTTATATTCGTCAACAGTAAAATATTGTGCGGGAGATTTCAATGTGTTTTTGTCGAATTGCAAAAGATTAATTTGTATAAGTCCTTTGGATGTGCCTATCCATAGAATATTGTTATTATCAATCAAGCAACCCAGTATACCCATAACATTATCTGTCATTGCTTCAGGTAAAGGTGAGTTCATTGTACGTGTTTCGTCATCAAAAAAGAATATTTTTCGATTTGTACCTACCCACATACCTTTATTTATATAATCATACTTTAAAATGGCAATGTAATCTAATCCCGGTGAGTTATAAACATTAAATGATTTTTGTTTCAGTTTGTTCAAATCCAATATGTTAAATCCATTCCCCCATGTCCCAATCCAGAGGTTTCCGGATTGATCTTCTTCTAGAGCACTAACCGAGTTGTGGCTAATTCCATCCGATGGTGAGGTGAAGTGTATAAATTTGTTACTCCCTTTCATTTTGCAGTTAAGACCTCCTTCAACTGTTCCAACCCAAAGATTTTCTTTCTTATCTTCAATAATAGCGTTTACGGGATTTGGAGAAATACTACCCAAATCATCATTTCGATGAATATAATTTATCAGGTTTAATTTGGGTGAGGTCATTTTATTTACACCTCCTGATTCTGTTCCTATCCATAAATTATTCCCATCCGGTAACAAGCTGTTTACAAAATCGCTATTGAGAGAAGCTTCAGATTTTCCATAATAGATGTGTTCGAATTCATCTGATATTGGATCATAAAGATTTAATCCTTTTAAGGTTCCTACTACTAAAACACCATCATTCGTAAGAGCAAGTTCTGTTACCATGTTCTGTGAAATAGATGTGGGGTTTTGGGAATCATGAAAATAGGCTTTAGAGCTTTTGTCTCTCAGATTGAGTCTATAGAGTCCTTCTTCTGTTCCTATCCATAGTAGGTTATCTCTTTTCAATATTGAAGATATATAAAGATTTGTGTTCATTGATGGAATGTCAGAAACCGGAATAAAGGAGAGTTTTCCGGATTTATTAGGTAAAACCTTGAAAATACTTCCATTATCTCCAACCCATACTTCATCATCAATTAGGTTGATTGTTGTAAATGTATGTGAATCTTTATTTTTTGAATTAGTCCTATAAATGTTATTAATTGATCCATCTGAGGTGAAATCAATCATGATTATTTCTTTACTACACAAAAGCCATATATTCCCTTCTTGATCCTTTAATATTGAGGAAGCAATAACACCTGAGAGTTGCTTATTTCTGTCATTAAATTTTTGGGAATCAAAAATTTCCATCGTTCTTAAATTGATAACATCAATTCCCTGGCTCGATGCTATCCAAAGACGATTGAAGTTATCCTCACATGTTTTCTTTATAAAATTACTTTTTAGTGAGATAGGAGTGCTATTTACATTGAAGTGGACAAACTCGTATCCATCATATCTACATACTCCACCTCCTTGAGTCGATATCCATAAAAAACCTTTTTTGTCCTTAGATATGTCGTCTATGAAGTTATTAGGTAAGCCATTTTCCACAGTGAGAGCGCTAAGTATATATTTAGATGACATTAGTGAACTTCCAGCAGTAATCGAAGTCGATAACAAAAGAATCGTTGTCATTATAATTATTTGGTAAAGTATATTTCTCATAGCATTAAGTTTATTTTATAAAAATAAGCACAAAACATTGGAAAATAAATTGAATATACATAAAAAGGATGTTTGTCCACCTAAAAGAGTCAAAAGTCCACCTATTACATTTGACTATCCTTTATTTTTGTTAAAAATCAGCAGGGGTATTTATGAGTTACCATCGAGATGTGTGCTATGCATGCTTTTTTTTATGTAGATGAAAAACACTTCTAATAAATTTTAAAAAACACTTATATGTGCTAAATACGATGTTTCAATATATCTGAAATGGTGAGTTAAAAAGATATAAAGTTGTAGATAAATTATATGTAGAAAACGATAAAAATGTTAACCATGAAAAAGAAAATCTTAATCTATTTGTTCATATTTGTTAATATAACGGTTCTCTTCTCGCAGCAGAAAGCAGAGCTGGTTATTTATACCAATCAAGGGAAGTATCAAATCAATAAACATATTTATGGTCATTTTTCAGAGCATTTAGGTCATTGTATCTATAATGGACTTTGGGTTGGCGAAGAGTCTCCAATACCCAACATAAATGGGGTGCGTAAAGATATTATTGATGCACTGAAACATATTCAAATACCAAACTTACGTTGGCCAGGTGGGTGCTTTGCCGATGAATATCATTGGCTAGATGGTATAGGGCCTCGTTCCGAACGACCTAAGATGGTAAATACCCATTGGGGTGGAGTAGTTGAAGATAATAGTTTTGGAACTCATGAGTTTTTAAATTTATGTGAGACTCTTGGAACTGAAGCTTATATCTGTGGGAATATGGGTAGTGGATCGGTTGAAGAAATGTCAAAATGGATTGAATATATCACATCTGACGGAGAAAGTCCGATGTCTAATCTTCGCAAGAAAAATGGACGTGAAAAACCATGGAAGGTGTCTCTTTGGGGGGTTGGTAATGAGAATTGGGGTTGTGGTGGACATATGAGTCCTGAAGGCTATGCTGAAAACTATCGTAGATATGCTACGTATTGTCGTAATTATGGTGAGAACAGATTATATAAAATAGCAGGAGGTCCTAATGTAGATGATTATCGATGGATGGAGGTTATGATGAAGAATATACCCCATCATTTGGTGTCAGGTGTGTCTGTACATAATTATGCGTTTACTTATAACTGGGAAAACAAAGGAAATTCTGTAAATTTTAATGAAGACGAATACTTCTCTTTGTTGGAACACGGCATAAGAATGGATGAAATAGTTACAAAACATAGCGAAATTATGGATAAATATGATCCTGAAAAAAACATAGCTATGGTTGTAGATGAATGGGGTGCGTGGTATAATGTGTTAGAGGGGACTAATCCGGGATTTCTTTATCAACAAAATACATTGCGAGATGCTTTACTAGCAGGCTATACTCTTAATATATTTCATAAACATTGCGATCGTGTAAAAATAGCTAATATAGCTCAACTAGTAAATGTATTGCAAGCCTTATTTTTAACGGAAAATGATAAAATGTTATTAACACCAACCTATCATGTCTTTGATATGTATAAAATACATCAAGATGCAACAATGCTCCCTATTGATGTTACATCGCCTACATACAGTCGCTTGGGTAAGGAATTGAAATCTATCTCGGTTTCGGCGTCAAGAAATAGCAACGGAGAAATTAATATCTCGTTTGTGAATATAGACCCAAGTCAATCTATCGAAATTGTTTGTAATGTTAAAGAAATGAATAAGGCGAAAGTAATTTCCGGAAATATTATAACAGCTCCTAATACTGACTCACATAATACTTTTGATAATCCAAATGAAGTTGTATTAAAAGAGTACAATGATGCACAGATAAAAAATGGAATATTAACTGTTTTAATTCCTTCTAAGTCATTGGTAACCATTAATCTAAAATAATTTTATGAGAAAGTTGAATTTTATTACATTTTATGTTTTGACTTCCGTTTTCTTATTGTTGGTCATATCATGTTCTCAAAAACCTTTTAATCCTATTTCTTCTCCTAACCCATGGAGCGATGATTACTCGAAAAATGCAGATATGACGAGCTATAAGAAGTGGGGAGTGTATAATGTTCATGATCCTTCTTGTTTATTAATAGGTGATACATATTATATGTATTCAACTGATGCTATATACAAAGAGGATAGCACAGTTATTAAAAAAGAAAATCTTCCATTTGGATATATCCAAGTTCGTAAATCGAAAGATCTTGTTAATTGGGAATTTGTAGGTTGGGCTTTTAAAGAAATTCCTCAAGAAGCAAAAGATTGGGTTTTAGAACAAAATGAAGGGATAGGTGCAACGAATATCTGGGCTCCTTATATTATTGAACACAAGGGGAAATACCGTTTGTACTATAGTGTTTCAGCTTTTGCAAAACAAACATCTTATATTGGTCTAGCTGAATCTGATTCACCAGAGGGACCTTGGGAACTTAAGGGTTGTGTTGTGAAAACAAAAGGTGGAGATGTTATGAATGCTATTGATCCTAGCGTTATTGTCAATCAGGAGACTGGAGAACAATGGATGCACTACGGGTCTTATTTTGGAGGTTTACATTGTGTTCAATTAAATCCAGAAACAGGGTTAGTTTTGAATGAAGGTGATCAAGGCCACCTTATTGCTCGTCGCTTCAATGGAAGAAAAAACAACATAGAAGCTCCTGAAATTATTTACAATGCTGAATTCAATAAATATTATCTTTTTGTTTCCTATGACCCTTTGATGACTACCTATAATATACGTGTAGGTCGTTCAGAGAATCCTGAAGGACCTTTTCTTGATTTCTTTGGAAAGAATATGGAAGAAGAAGCAGATAATTATCCAATCATTTCTTATCCCTACCAATTTAAGAATCACATAGGTTGGTCAGGTACTGGACATTGTAGTGTGTTTAAAGATGAGAAGGGTAGTTTCTTTGTAGCTCATCAAGCTCGCCTTGCACCCCAGAATCATATGATGGTTTTACACTTGAGGCAAATGTTTTGGACGGAAGATGGTTGGCCAACGGTTTCTCCTGAAAGATTTGCTAATACCCCACAGAGAACCATAAAGGAACATGATTTGATTGGTGATTGGGAAGTTATTATTATTAACGGAGAACTCCCGGAAAGAGATCTTGAGGCTGGTCAAGTATTGTGGGGCGAAAATGTATTAAGAGAAAACGAAAAAAATAAATCGGTTATCATATCACTATTGGACAAAAATATTGTTGGAGGGGAGGCGAAAGAAAAATGGTATTTTAATGAGAGTGATAACTGTCTTACTTTGGACGTTCTTGGCGAAACTAATCCTTTAAAAGTGTTTTTTGGTCAAGACTGGGAAAATGAAAAGCAAACTTTACTTTTTACGGGATTGACAAATAAGGGTTATTCAATTTGGGGGAAAAAGGTCAAGGAGAATTAGTACAGAGATTATTGATTAAATAAATAGGGTGATAAAAATATTGTTTACTTAAATTTAAATAGCATGAGAGACATTTTTAAGCTATTGATGGCATTTGCCATACTTCTTTTCTTCTCTTGTCAAGATTGGGGAGCTTGGGATGATCCGGCAGGGAATCAAAAAAACCCTCCAGCTCAGGATACATCACTCAAGCTGCTTGCTGAATACAATTATGAAGAGAATATTATCGGTGGTGAATCTTTTCTTTATGATGAGGGAGAAACTCCTTCTATTATTGAAAATGATGTAAAAGGATTAGTGTTAAATCTAGATGGCGGATATGTCCGTTATGAAAACCCGTTGTTTGGTGCTCAACTGACTGCTGGAGCATCCGTTACATTCTATATGAATATGCAGTCTATTGATCTTACTGGAGCTTTATTCTCTTTTGGAGATGCTGAGGTGTTATACTTTACAGCTAATGCTTCTTTTACATACAAAGCATCTACATTCATAACGATAAATGATCCTGAAAGTACAAAAACTAATGCTATATCGGCAGAAAGTTGGCATCTCATTGGTGTATCATTTTCTAAGAATGGTTTTTCTATTTATATAGATGGGAAGGAAGCATATACCGAAAATAATAATTTGGGTGTAGTTTCAAGTCCAAACTTTGATTATTCGGCTATAGTTGATGCTATTTCTACTGCCCCATACTTTTATTTAGGATATGGATCAGGTATTCAAACCGGGAAAGTCATGGTAGACGATGTCAAGTTATATGCCAACTTACTTACCGCTAAAGAAGTACTACCCGAAGGTATGGAAGAACCAAATCCAGAGCCGGTTTACTTTAATGCATTTGACAAGGGAGCCGGTGATTCTCAAATAATAGGTTCCGGTTCGTTTATTCAATCTACTGATTTTGGATTTAATGGGGTGTTTAAAAATGCTGTTGGGGGTATGCGTAAGAATTATTTATTATTGCCTTCGGATGCTCTTTCACATTCAGCTAATACAAAGGAAATGACGATAGGCGTTTGGGTTAATGCAGCAGATGCAGGAGCTTCTACCGATTATATGTGGTCTCCATTGCTTACTGCATACGCTAATGCACCTACAACAGAAAACACTTCACCTATGTTTGCTCTTCAATACCGAGGATTGGTACAAATAAATAATACCGGTTGGTGTAATTTTACTGATGAACAAAATGTGAAAGGAGAAAATAAATTATACCACGATGCTACTGATTGGCTTGCCGATAAAGGATGGCATTACTACGCAGTGACTATTACTGAAAGTAATGTGAAAGTATATCTTGATGGTGAAATAGCCAACGAATGGTTAATTGATGGAACAGAAAATGGAGGATCAGTTAGCGGATTGTTTACCAATGGTAGTGACTTGAGTTATATTTGTTTAGGAGGTAATCAGGCATGGAATTGGGGTGATCCTGATCCGGGATTTATGTTCGACGACATTGCTATATACAATAAAGTTCTATCGCAAAATCAGATAAAAGAAATTATCTTGAATAAGAAACTCTCAGAACCTGTATATATAAACACATTTGATAAAGAAAATACTGCAGAAATAATAGGATCAGGTTCATTTGTATCTGACCCTGATGATAGATTTGGTGTGGTATTTAAGAATGCAACAGGTGGTATGAGGCAAAATTACTTGTTATTACCCGATACTATTCTTTCCAAATCGGATGAAACTCAAGAAATGACAATAAGTGTATGGGTTAATGCCACTCATGCTGGAGCATCAGTAGATTATATGTGGAGCCCTTTATTTACAGCTTATGGTTCGGCTCCTACAGATGGAGCAAACACTTGGCCTTTGTTGGCACTGCAATACCGTGGATTGATACAAGTGAATTGTGCAGGTTGGTGCGATTTTACTGATGCCCAAAATGTAAACGGTGTAAATATAATGTATCATAATGAAAACGATTGGTTAGCCGATAAAAAATGGCATCATTATACAGCAACATTCACATCAACATCGGTAAAAGTATATTTTGATGGAAAACTAGCTAACGAATGGGCTATTGATGGTACTGATGGAGCGACGGTGAGTGGACTGTTTAGTAATGGGAATGACTTGAAATATATTTGTTTGGGAGGTAATCAAGCATGGTCTTGGGGTGATCCTGATCCGGGGTTTATGTTCGATGATTTCGCTGTCTATAAGTATGCTCTGAGTCCATCTCAAATAGCTCTTATAATGTCTAATAAATAGAAAATTTAATTATCAGTATACATGAAGAACTACAAATTCATATTCATTATTTTTCTCCTGTTTTTTACCGGAAGTTTTGTTTTTGCTCAAAATAAAACGATAAAAGGAAAAGTTTCAGATAATAAGGGGGAAGAAATTATTGGAGCAAGTGTAACAGTAAAAAGCTCTCCAACGCTAGGTACTATTACTGATATGAACGGAAACTTTGAATTTTCAGTACCTATTGATGCTATATTGGAAATTCGCTACTTAGGATTTGAATCCCAAGAAGTATCTGTTCATGGACAGACAAATATTCATGTTGTTTTGCAAGAAGATGCAACAATTCTTGCAGAAGTGGTTGTAGTTGGGTACGGAGAACAGAAAAAAGAAAGTGTCATTGGAGCCATATCTACTCTTTCTTCTAAGGAGTTATTAAGATCACCATCAGCAAATATTTCGCAAGCCATAGCAGGGAAAATACCAGGAGTGATAACTGCTCAAACATCTGGAGCTCCTGGTGCTGATGATATGCAAATATTTATACGAGGAAGAGCCTCTTTTGCAGGTGATAATCAACCATTGATACTAGTGGATGGAGTAGAACGTCAGTTTTCGCAGATAGCTCCTGATGATATTGAAAGTATCAATACATTAAAAGATGCATCTGCTACAGCTGTGTATGGTGTGAGAGGGGCGAATGGAGTAATATTAATCACTACCAAACGTGGTAAAGGAGAACAAAAACCCGTTGTCAGTCTTACTGCTAATTGGCAATTTCAGACTGCAACTAGAAAGAATACATTTCTAGATTCATACAATTCGGTTGTGCTGCTAGAAGAAGCTTTAGCTAATGATAATCTAAACTCACAATATTCGGCAGCGGATATAGATATGTTTAGAAAATCTTCTCGCGGGGAATTGACTGGGCTAGACGCAATGTTGTATCCTAATGTAGATTGGTATGATACAGTTTTGAAAAACACCTCTCCGGCACAACGTTATAATGTGAATATACAAGGTGGTACGAAACGATTAAATTATTTTGCATCAGCAGAATATTATAATCAAGATGGTTTGTTCCGAAATTTCAGTACCGATCAGTATGGTAATAAATCGAATTCAAGTTACAAGCGTTATGCTTTTCGTGCCAATCTGGACTTTCTTATTACGCGAGATTTGACTTTATCTGTTAATTTCGGTACACGCTTTGAAGAGCGTAACGGTCCGAACACAAATGAAAGCCGTGATGGGAGATTTAGTGAAGTTTTCTACGAGCTTAATCATACTCCTGGGTGGATGTTCCCTGTTGCTTATAACGTTGGTGAAGGGGAAGAGAGGCAAATTCTTTATGGAGGAAGTTCTCAATACCAAAATAACATTGTAGGAAGATTGGCAAAAGGTGGATTTTACCGTGCAACTAACACTATAAATGAAACGAATTTTATAGCCAACTATAAAATGGATTGGTTAACAAAGGGGCTTTCTGCCAAAGCTATGGTCTCTTTTGACTATGATGCATATTATAATCGTTTATTTAGAGCCAATTTTGCTACTTATGAGCTAAATGATCGATTTAATCATCAGTCTATTGATGCGTATAATAAATTTAATACTGATACTGAGTTGGCTTATGCGGGTGATAACCAAACAACTACATACAAACTTTATATGGAGTTTCAAATGAACTATGCTCGTACATTTGGCAAACACGACATGACAGCCATGTTAGTTTATAGTCAAAATGATTATAGGTACCAGGCTAATTTAGCTGAACGCTATCAAGGTGTTGCCGCCCGTGCTACTTATGGTTTCGATAACCGCTACCTGGCAGAGGTAAATATTGGATATAATGGTTCAGAGAATTTTATGAAGGGTAATCGTTTTGGATTTTTCCCTGCCTTTTCTCTTGGATGGCGTATCAACAATGAAGCGTTTATGGAAAATACACAAGCATGGCTGAATAATTTGAAATTACGAGTTTCTTATGGTGAAGTAGGAAATGATATATATAGTTTGAATGGAGTAAAACAGCGCTTTTTATATCAAGCTGTATGGACGCAACTTTCTAATGCTTATTACTTTGGAACTACTGGAAACTCTGGAATATTTGAGAGTCAATACCCTAACTATGGAGTAACTTGGGAGCGTGCGAGAAAATATAATTTAGGGGTTGAATTCGGTTTATGGAATGGTTTGTTAGATGGTAGTATAGACATATTTCATGAAAAACGAGAAGATATCCTTACACAATACATGACTCGGCCACAATGGGTAGGTGTGAATATGGCTGCAGGTAATTTAGGGAAAACGAAAAACTCAGGCTATGAAATAGAATTAAAGCATAATAACTGGATTGGCAAAGACTTATTCTATAATGTTGGTTTTAGTTTTTCTCATGCACGAAATGAAATTATAAACCGTGATGAACCGGCTGCTATGCCTTATTATCGCAAACTAGAAGGGCATCCTATAGGTCAGTTTTTTGGACTAATATGCGATGGTTTTGTTACCTCTGCTGATTTGGCTAATCCTGATTTTCCGATATCCACTTATGGTGATGTTCAAGTAGGTGACTTGAAATATAGAGATATGAACAACGATCATTTTATTGATGATAGAGACATGACTTTCATTGGTTATAGTAATATTCCAGAAAATACTTACTCTCTTTCGTTGGGAGTTGAATATAAAGGTATCGGTTTTAGTTTGATGTTTCAAGGTGTAGATAAAGTCTCTAGATACTATGATGCAGAAGCTCAATTTGCATTTGTTAATGGGGGTAAGGTAAAAAAACA
This sequence comes from uncultured Bacteroides sp., assembly GCA_964583185.1. GTDB lineage: Bacteria > Bacteroidota > Bacteroidia > Bacteroidales > Bacteroidaceae > Bacteroides_E. The sequence goes on from CAZOVL010000037.1 coordinate 15,470, forward strand.
CCATCTTGGACGTTGGAGCCCTAACTTGTCGGAAGATGAGAATTTACGTAAGGCTACTTATCCGTTGTTACATTACGATAATAATGGAGATCATAACCAACGTGCAAATTCATTTTTTCTCAAAAATGGAAGTTTTATACGTCTCAAAAATGTGGAGTTAAGTTATTCTATTCCTCTACAATTTATAAAAAAGCTATATATGAATGAATGTCGTTTGTATATAAATGGCAATAATCTTATTACGTGGGATAAATTGGATAAGCTTACTGATCCGGAAAGTGAAGGTTCAAACCGTTACCCAATTATGAAAACTATAAACTTTGGTGTGAATATCAAATTCTAACAAATAAGAATATGAAAAAAACAATAATATATACAATGTTGTATTTATGTCTAGGAGTAATCGTATCATCTTGCGAAGATATGTTCGGTGGTTACTTAGACAAAGATCCTAGCAATGAATTAACCGAGGAGGAGGTTTTTAGTGATTGGACAACTCTCAAAGCCTTTCATTATGACACATACAACTTTCTTCGTTCCGGAGCAGGGAGTGTTGACAATACGTGGATGGATTCTGCAACCGATTTAGCTCAAACAAGTTTTGCGAAAGGAACACGTACAAGTTTTAATATAGGCAATTACTATGCGACCTCTGCTTCTTCAGAACTGAATGAAGTTTGGGAAAACTACTATCGAGGTATTCGTAAATGTAATATGCTTTTGGAGCGAATAGAAAGTGTTCCTAAAGCGGCAGATTTATCGGATGAACAATTTGCAATAGATAAAGCAAACTATATTGCTGAATCTCGTTTTTTACGAGCCTATTTTTATTGGGAAATGTTTTTACGTTATGGTACCGTTCCTTTAGTAAAAGAAGTTCTTGATCCAGATGGTGATCTGTTAACAGGATATACCACTCGGCCGGATATAAAGACATACATTGACTGGGTATTGGAAGAGCTTGACGATTGTGAACCAAACCTTATGGATAATCCGTCAGCAACAGATCAAAAAGGACGTATATGTAAAGCTATGGCAAGAGCACTAACTTCACGTATTAAGCTATATATGGCTAGTGATCGTTTTAGGGCTGCATCGGGAATAACGTGGCAAGATGCGGCAGATGCAGCTAATAGCTTCATATTAGATTATGGAAGTGAATACGGACTTTATACGGGTGACACTAATCCCATAATGTGTTACACAAATGCGATACTGAAAAATGCTCATGACGAACAGAACAATGAGGTTATCTTTTGGCGTAATGATTTAAAAGTAGGATGGGTAGTTACGCATTATGATACACCAGTCGGTGAGGGTGGACTTGGTGGATGTTGTCCGTCTCAGAATTTAGTAGATATGTATGATATGGCTAATGGAATGTCTCCGTTTACAACTTACGATGAAACAGGTGCTCCTGTATATAGTGGAATAAAAACACCTACGGTTAATTCTGCCAGTGGATATAGGGACAATGCTCCATATAATAATCGTGATCCGCGTTTAGCTGCATCTGTTCTATTTAATGGTGCTGTTTGGGGTGACGGTATAATTAATGTCATCAGAGGACAACGTGATAATCCTGTAGGAAATGCTAATGCTACACCAACCGGATATTATCTCAAAAAATATATGCCAGAGCAAATATTGAATAATTATCATTCCGGAAGTAGTTATCGTAATTGGATATTTATCCGTTATGCTGAAATTTTGTTGAATTATGCTGAGGCTATGAATGAAGTCAATGGACCAAGTGCAGAGGTGTTTTATGCATTGCAACAGATTCGTAATCGTGTTGGAATGACAGCTAAATTAGAAAATCGCGCTGATCTACAAGATAAAACTGCTTTACGTAATTTTATTCGCAAAGAACGTACTATAGAGTTGGCTTTTGAAAATCATAGATTCTGGGATGTGCGTCGTTGGAATGTTGCGATTAAAGCCTTAACACGCCCTATTTATGGGATGAACATAAGTAAAAATGGGAATAATGTGCTTTATACGCGTAAAATTGTAGGTAATAGAGTTTTTGATGAGAAAATGTACTTATATCCAATACCTGAAACCGAAGTCTGGAAGGCAAATATTGAAAATAATCAGGGCTGGTAATAAATTATTGATTGCACTATGAAAATGAAATATAAAAATATATGGACAGGTTTGAAATATCTCCTGTTAGTAATAGCTCTATCATCGTCTATAGGAGCATGGGCACAAAACAGAGAAGTGTTGCAGGGACGTGTCATTGATTTGGAGGGTAATCCTATTGCAGGAGCAATAGTGAATGTAGTTGAAGAAAGTCGTATAGTTCTAACGGATAAAGAAGGTTACTTTAGCTTGAAAAATGTTAGTATAACCGATGATATTTCTGTTGCCTGTCTAGGATACAAATCAGCTACTCTTCAGGCTAGTTTTGATGAGGGATTCATAATAACATTGACTGAAGATACTGATTTATATGAACATGAAGCACCACTTCCATTTCGGAGCATGCCAAAGAAACTTATTACTGCATCAACATCTGCAGTTTCCGGTTCTGAATTGGAAAAATATCCGATAACAGTATTACAGAATGCATTTACTTCCACCGTAACAGGTGTACAAACTTACGAAGCTCAATCCGAACCGGGTTGGAGTGAAACTTATATGTATATTCGTGGTCCTAGAACGATGAATTCCGGTTACAATGTTCGCAGTCCGTTAATTATAGTGGACAATGTAGAGCGAGACTTATCGTTTCTTGATGCTTATCCCATAGAATCAATAACCATACTTAAAGATGCTGCAGCTACTGCTATCTATGGTATGCGTGGAGCTAATGGAGCAATTCTTGTCACTACTAAACGTGGTGAGGTTGGCAAGACTAAAATAAGTTTTACGCAGGAATTTGGTTTTCAGACATCAGCAGGTATTCCTGAATCACAAAACTCATACAACTATGCACTGTCACGTAATCAAGCGGCATATCTAGATGGAAGAACACCCGAGTTTTCGGACGAAGATATAGAATATTATCGTAGGGTTTCTAATGGAGAAACATTAGAAGGGATGGCAAAGTATAAGTACTTCAACACAAATTGGCATGATGTGATGTTGCGTGATTTGGCTCCACAGTTACGTACAAACTTTTCAGTTAGTGGAGGAAATAATCGAGCCAGATACTTTCTATCATTTTCTTATCTCCATCAGGAAGGTTTGTTTGATTCAAAATGGACAAAATGGAATGATGGATATAATACACAATTATCATTGAATCGTTTTAATTTACGTTCTAATGTGGATATAGATGTAAACAGATTTCTGAATGTTTCAATGGACTTAGGTGGGCGTATAGATAATATTTCACAACCAGGAATCGATATGTGGAACCTGTTTACGTGGGGTGCAGGAGAGAACCTCCCAATTTATCCTGTTTTTACACCCAAAGGAGATTTTTTTATGCCAACTAGTAGCGATAGTAAAAATGGTGCAGCTCAGATTGCAGGGCGAGGTATGACACAAAATCGACGCCGTAATTTATACTCCACACTTACGGCAACAGGAAACTTGGGTGATTGGGTACCGGGATTGAAAGCTAAAATGACGTTTAGTTTTGATTCGTATGAAACTTTTCAAAAAACACAGCAAGCTGATATTAATGTGTATTATTACAATTTTACAGCAGATGTTGCTGATGTGTCAGAATATACCTATCGACGTATGAGGACTTATAAGGCATTACCTAATGCTGAAACATCTCCACGTGATTATTATTATAATATTAATATGAATGGTGGGCTTGATTATAGTCGCACATTTGGTAAACACGCCGTAAATGCACAAGCTTTTATACGTACGTATCAGAATGTTGTTCGAGGTCAGAATTCTTCTAACCGTTACTTATCATATAATGGTATAGCTTCTTATGTATACGATAATAAGTATGTTTTTTCAGGTAATATATCATATATGGGATGTGATAATTTTGCTCCTAATGAGCGTTTTGCAACATTTCCCGGAGTTTCAGCTGGTTGGGTTATGTCAGAAGAGTCGTGGTTGAAAAACTCATTTGTCAATCTACTGAAAATTCGAGCGTCATTAGGACAAGCAGGACAAGCAGTGATTGGTACGGGACGATATCCCTATCAAAGTAGTTTTACCGAAGGAGTTGGATACAACTTTGGAACATCTCAATCTTCGATTGGAGGAAGCTATGAAGCAACTGCTGGAAATAGAAATATAAAATGGGAGTTGTCTGATATGTTGAATATTGGTCTTGATTTTGATTTGTGGAATAAACGGTTACATGGTTCTGTGGATATATTCAAAGAATGGAGATCTAATATATTGGTAGACCGCTCTACTACTCCTACACTACTAGGTATCTCTGCACCAAGAGATTCATATGGAAAAGCTGAAACCAAGGGTATTGAAATGACCATTGGACATCATAACAAAGTAGGTAAAGTTGAATATTTTGTTGATGGTATGTTGACGTACTTCACTAATAAAGTAACAGAAATGGACGAACTTACCCCAGATTATGCCTATCAGGCACGTACTGGACAACGTATTGATCAGTCCTATTTGCTGGTTTTTAAGCAATGGGCAAGTAATGAGGCTTATATACCTGAAAGTCATCAGGACGCCATTGACAATCCTTGGAAATATCCCTATAGTGCTGCAGGGAAGTATAAACTGGGAAATGCAATATTTCAGGATACAAATGGCGATCGAATTATCAACGATTATGACAAGGTTCCTACAGGTTATTCAGCAACAGCTATTGATGGAGGTGCTAATAGATATGCTGTTGCTGTACCTGAGTTAATTCCGAGTCTTCGTATAGGCTTTTCGTGGAAAGGGATTGATGCACGTATTATTTTGACGGCTTATCTAAATAGAAGTGTACCAATGCGTGAAAATATGGACTACGGATTTGGTTGGGGAGGAACAAGTACCCATGCAATAACTAATACTTGGGGATACTATACTGATGATCCAACAGACTTGCGAAATATCACTGCAAAGTATCCTAGATTATCCACTTCATTTAGTGATATAGATCGGAACTATCCGTATAACGAATCAACAATATGGGTGGTAAATGGTGATTTTTTATCATTGAGAAATGTGGAACTTGGGTACTCCTTGCCACTAAAATGGATATCTAAATTAAATATGACGAAATGTCGTTTCTATTTTAGTGGATATAATCTTCATAATTGGAGTAATCTGCCTGACGGATTTGATCCGGAGAACCCAACAAATTACATTTGGGCATATCCAAAAACCAAATCATTCTCAGTAGGTGTCAATATTGAGTTTTAATTTATAAATATAGATAAATATGAAAAAAAGATCTCTATATATCATAACATCGCTTTTGATTCTTTTGATAGGAACAAGTTGCGGTGATTATCTTGACAAAGAGTTCGATTCGTCTCTATCAGAAGAGAAGACCTTTGGTAATGAAGCTTTAACTCGTGCATTTCTAGCTAATATCTATACGAACTTACCCGATGGGTTAGCTCCTTTGACAGATGACCAATTTACTGGAGCTTCACGGGATTGTATGACTGATAACGCTATTTCTTACTGGGGATTACACTTCTATACTAAAATTGGAAGTGATGGTTACACAGACGCTAATCATCCGTTATTAGGCTTTTGGAATACCAATACGAACGGTATCCGTAAGTGTAATCAGTTTTTAAAAAATGCAAAGATTTCAGTTATCGGTAATTCGATAAAAGATGGTGATGATAATAAACTCTATGATCGTTATTGTGCTGAAGCTCGTCTACTGCGTGCTCTTTTTCACTTTGATTTGGTGTATTGGTTTGGTGATGCTCCACTTATTGGCGAAGATGAAAGTGGTGTTCCTATTGTGTTTGATCTTTCCAACCCCTCGGCTATGAATCGCCCTCGTGTTAATGCTGCTGAGGTATTGGAGTGGATAGCTGCTGAATGTGATATAGTAAAAGATGTTTTACCGTTTCGTTATTCCAATGAAACAAGTAATTGGGGGAGAATAAATGGTGCTACTGCATACGCTTTAAAAGCTAGAGCTTTATTATATAGGGCTTCTCCACTATACAGTTCATCGGGTGACAAGACTCTGTGGAGTTTAGCAGCACAAGCGGCTAAAGATTTTATCTCAAGAAATCAAAAACAAAGTAATCCTTATAGATTATATTCTACCGGTAAGCCTAATAGTGATTATTATGAGTGTTTTGTAACTAATCCTGTTTTTAATAACGAAATTATTATGGCACGTTCTGTTTGGAACACTAATAAGGTTGAACAAGTATTTCTTCCCGTAGGTTTTACAGGTAGTTTCTCAGGTGCGGGCCGTACCAATCCGACACAGAATTTTGTGAACTGCTATGAAATGAAAAATGGTAAACGTATCGATGAGGCTGGATCAGGATATGATGCTTCAAATCCGTATAAGGATAGAGATCCACGGTTATCACAAACAGTTTTCTATCAAGGAATGATATGGGGACGTGCCGATAAAGAAGAAGAGCGTCCTATTGATATGCGTTATAATTCGGAAACAGATAAAGGTATTGACTATTCTTCAGCAATGGGAGGTACATATACCGGCTACTATCTTAAGAAATATGTTAATAACATTTCGAGTAAAGAACCGGCTACTTTTCCTCACTCATGGATAATTTTTCGTTATGGAGAAATTTTACTGAATGCAGCAGAAGCAATAAATGAGGCCGAAGGTCCAGAGAATGCTTATGCTTATATTAATGAGCTACGGAGTCGTGTAGGGATGCCTGACTACTCAGATATGACTCAATCACAGCTTAGAGAACGTATTCGTAATGAACGGCGTATTGAATTGAGTTTTGAAGATCATCGTTTTATTGATTCACGTCGTTGGAAGTTGTTTGAAGGTGTAACTCTTTCGAATGAAAAGTCTAAACCTTATAGTAATCAGTTGTTAAATCTTTATGGGGTACGTATCACGGGTACAATTGATGCCCCTATATATCGGTTTGATTTAGCAGAAAAGATAAACTCAAGAGTGTTTAATAGTCCTAAAAATTATCATTTCCCAATTCCTGCTGATGAAGTAAAGCGTGCACCTAACTTAGGTCAAAATCCAGGTTGGGAAACAGATGGTTCGAAAGATAACAGTCAATAAATTAATTTAATATTATGAATAAAATAAAGATAGTAGTTCTATTGTGCTGTATGTTTGTTTATGCATGCAATGACGATGACGATACGGGGGCTAGAGCCTTGTCAATACAAGATATCGGCTATGCTAATCTTACATATGATGGTGTAACATTGTCCTTTTCCTTGTCAGGAAATATCCAGCATGTCACAAAAAAAGGGTTCTGTTATTCAACAGAACCTGAAGTTGACATTTATGATCAGACAGTAGAGGTTAAATTGCAAGGCGATGTCCTTAAAGTAGAATTAACAGGCTTGTTACCAAAAACCACGTATTTTGTAAAAGCTTTTGCATTACCATACAACGAGGGGCCTGTTTATTCGGCAGAAATTTCATTTACTACACCCTCTCAAACAGAAGAAGATAAACTAGCTAATTATGTGGCACCGGAATATAACGATAACTATACATCTATTGCAGGATGGAGTGATCGTAATCAATGGAATTTGGCTAATGTTCATGATCCAACAGTCATGAAAGCTGATGACGGATATTATTATATGTATCAGACGGATGCCTCATATGGTAATGCACATAATGGACATGGACATTTCCATGCACGCCGTTCTGAAGATTTGGTTAATTGGGAATATTTAGGAGCGACAATGTCCGTCGCTCCGGATTGGGTGAAAACCAAACTTAATGAATATCGTTCTATTCAAGGTTTACCACATATTGATAGTCCATCTTATGGTTTTTGGGCTCCTGTAGTACGAAACTTGGGTAATGGTAAATATCGTATGTACTATAGTATTATTATAGATAATTATATAAAAACAGGAGCAATAAATTCTGTTGCTAATTTTGATAATTCATGGACAGAACGTGCATTTATAGGAATGGCTGAGACAAGTGATCCATCAAGTAATATTTGGGAAGATAAAGGTTTTGTAATTTGTTCTTCTTCAGATAAGGGAATGAATGAATGGGAACGATCCTCGCTTAGTAATTGGAATTCATATTTTAAATATAATGCAATTGACCCTTCTTATACCATAACTAAAGAAGGAGAACATTGGCTTACATACGGCTCATGGCATAGTGGAATTGTTACTTTGCAGGTCGATGCTATAACAGGTAAACCTCTTTCCTTATCCGATACTCCATGGAGCATAACCGATCAATCTGGTTATGGAACTCTAATCCAAAAAAGAGGGAATAGTCGCTGGCAGGGTTCTGAGGCACCTGAGGTTATTTATAATCCTGCTACTGGTTTTTATTACCTTTTTGTGGCTTATGATGAACTTTCAATTGCATATAATACACGTGTAGCTCGTTCTACTAATATAAATGGGCCATATATTGGGATAGATGGTAAGAATGTAACAGAAGGCAGTACGATAATGCCTATAATAACACATCCGTATAGGTTTGCAAATAGTTATGGTTGGGTAGGTATATCTCATTGTAGCGTTTTTGATGATGGTGCAGGTAATTGGTTTTATGCTTCGCAAGCACGTTTTCCTAGTGATGTTCCTAATATTAATGCTCCAAATGCTATTATGATGGGACATATAAGATCTATTCAATGGACAGAGGATGGGTGGCCAGTGGTTATGCCTGAGCGTTATGGTGCTGTACCTCAAGCTGATATTAATGAGGAGGATCTTATAGGAACATGGGAGAATATCTTTCTGAAATATCAATATCAAGTACAACAAACCTCTACTAGCCTTGTTTTATCAGCCGATAAAAAAGCTTCAGGAGCTATTGTTGGAAACTGGAGCTATGATGCTTCTAAGAGGATTCTTACGATAGGTTCATATAAGGTTATTCTTCAACGTGAAGTAGATTGGGAGTCAAACCCAAGAGTACATACCATTGTGTATGCAGGATTGACAAGTACAGGTGTTTCTATATGGGGCAAAAAAGTGAATTGACAATTTAGATTGACTGAATACTTTAAGTGAGATATCTGTGAGCTTGAGAAAGGAAAGATTTAATTATTACTTGTTAAATCTTTCCTTTTTTTATTTCATTAAAACATATCAAGGCAAAGGTAGAACATCTTTACACGTT
>CAZOVL010000038.1:0-24230 GCA_964583185.1 uncultured Bacteroides sp.
GTGTACTTTATCTGAAGGGAATGAACTATGTAAAACAGAATGGGTTGGACAGACTGCAACACAATGACCACAACTAATACAAAGAGGTACATCGACCAACGTCAACTTGGCTAGTTTTTCTTTTTGTCTGATTATCTTTGAGGGACAAACATCCACACACTTACCACACTGAATACAGGTAGTAGCATCGATACTTAAATTTACTTCCATTTCTTTTCTTTCTTTTACCGAAGTAAAAATAAGCAAAAAAGAGATAGATCAGACTAGATACAGCTTCTTTTAATCTTAGAACTGGAAATAGATAAACGGCTGTATATCTGCACTCTTAACTTGAATTATAACATAAACCACCACAAGCAACAAGAGTGCTTTTCCTATAAATGGCATTTTTATAACACCTTGACAAGCTTTATCTTCCCATTTCTTAGGTGTCCAGTGAAGCATAAATCCTAAAGCCATTAATGCAAAAACCAAAGGGTATCCACTTATTAACTGACTAAAAATTTGAGGGCTAAAGGCAGTGGTAATTTGATGAATCATAACCATAGAATTTTCAAATTCTACGTTTCTAAAGAAAATCCAACAGAAACAAACAAAATGGAAAGTAACTACTCCTCCCATAAAACGATTAAATCCGTTAGGTCTATCTGTACGCGTTCTTTTAGATACTTTTTCCATCCATAATTTGTGAAAAACCAAGGCCATGCCGTGCAAAGAACCCCAGATTACAAAATTCCACGTATTACCGTGCCACAGTCCACCCAAGAACATCGTGATGATTAGATTCAGATATTGTCTCCATTTTCCTTTCCTATTTCCTCCCAATGAAATATACAGATAGTCTCTTAACCAACTGGACAAAGAAATATGCCATCTTCTCCAAAACTCAGTGATGGAGATGGATTGATAGGGAGAATCAAAGTTTATATTGAAGTGAAAACCCAACAGCAAAGCTAATCCAATAGCCATATCACTATAACCGGAGAAATCATAATAAATTTGCAAAGCATATCCATATACCCCCATTAGGTTCTCCACGCCGGAATACAGTCCCGGATTTTCAAAGATGCGCTCTACAAAATTCACACTAATATAATCGGACATAATGGCTTTCTTAAAAAGCCCACATACAATAAGAAACACGCCTCGTCCAAACATCTCTTGTGATACAAAAAGAGGCCTCCTTATTTGTGGTATAAAATCACGAGCTCTAACAATAGGTCCTGCCACCAACTGAGGAAAGAAAGACACATAAAAAGCATAGTCTAATAACCGAGTCAAAGGAACGATATTTTTCCTATACACATCAATGGTATAGCTCATAGACTGAAAAGTAAAGAAGGAGATTCCCACAGGCAAGAATAAATTAAATGGCGAGAACTCCACATCGCGAATAGATGCGATGATTTCCCCAAAAAAGTTGGTATACTTGAAATAACACAACAAACCCAGATTTATAGTAACACTTAAAGCAACTAAAGATTTCCGTATTCCCTTTTTTTCAGTCCGCCCCATGGCCTGTGCAATGAGAAAGTCGGAAATCGTAACTAAGGCCAATAAGAAAAAATAAACTCCACTGCTTTTATAATAGAAATAATAAGAGAAAAGGGTTACAAAAATAATACGAGGGGTATCCTTTCTTTTTAACAGTACATAGATAAGTATAAAGCCTAAAAAAAGCCACAGAAAGAAGCCACTATTAAAAATTAAAGGAGCCTTGGGGTTATATATAAACTGCTCTAATAAGAGAGAAAAGTCAATATCAGCGAATTGCATATTCATTAAATTGTTTTATAAAAGCCTGAAACAATAAATCTCCCTGCAACTCATATCCTTCCGGAAGGAAATGTACGTGGTCAGGACGCATTAATTTTGCACTGACCCAATTGTCACAGGCTTTATTTTCACCACCCACTACTGAGAACAAGTCCCAAATTGGATAACCTCTTTTATGAGCATAGTTTTTTATACTATTTGTTACGTGAATGGTTGTTTGATTTTTAGTATAAACTCTACGTCTATTTCTTCCTCTACGGCTGGTATATGAACCTGGAGGAGTAGTAAATAAAATAGGTAACGAATTATTCTCCTTAATCAATAATTGAACCAACTCATCCATCTGTTGAAAATGAACTACAGATTGATACCTTCTATTGTGACTTTCATTGGTCCCAAAAGAGAGAATAAGCAAATCGGGATTCATCATCTTAATCTGCTTTATCCAACGTGGATTTGTAAAGGTTAAACAAGTAGCCCCATTAATACCTAGGCTTTCATATTCCAGATACTCCCCAAAGACAGATTGCAATCGATCCCTTACTTGATTGGGAAACATATTGCCTCTAATATGACTATCTCCAATGTGTACTACACGAAAATGTTCCTTAGATACTCCCTCTTTTAAATCGCGAAGTTTCTCAAAAAACGGTTTTAAAACGGCTTCTTTATCTTCAATTACATTTATACTATCAACTATAAAAGAAGGTACTTCTTGTTTATCTAGTAGAATCGGATCGGTCAACAAATGCCAAGAACGCAAAGTTTTAGTTTCCCCCATTGGCTTTTCATTCTGTATTGCCATAGGAAGAGCATCCTGTCCCATTACAGACAAAGAAGCACAAAGTACTCCTAACAATAGAACACAGACTTTACTTCTCTTCATAAGACTTTCTTCTGTCATATTGTTCCTTGCCATAAATTAAAGACTCATAGAGTAACTCAGCTAAATGTCTACCTCCTCTAAAATTAATATGCGTATAATCATAGTTGGCTTTCGGAGGATTAGCATTTACCAGTTCCATCATACTTTCATCGCCTCCCATAGCTTCAAAAAGATTCCAAAAGGCAATGTGACTCTCTGCAGCAATTTTTTGCTGATAGCGAATCAAACTCTTCACACCGGGCATTGTTTTCACTTCCCCCTCTTCCGTTTTATAGTCCCTATCGCCCACTCCAATTAACAATATGCCGGCTTGAGGAAAACACTTTTTCAAATGCTCAATGTTAGGAAGCATCATTTTATAATAATAATCGTAATCCAAGTTATTCTTAGATGCCACATTTAATCCATATTGCAGAACAATTAAATCGTAAGGGCGAAGCACATTAAACTCTTTCAACATTTTGGGAGAAATGGAACGCAAAGTTGTCCCCGAACTTCCTCTCAAAGAGAAATTATCAAGAATAATACCCGATTTCCCATCTAGAGCCACTCCATAAAAGAAGGTTGTAGAGTCTATTTCATTAATAGTCCACGTTACTCGCCCAATTTTATCTTCTACTTTTGCTTGCCACAACCTATCATTGGGTTGGAAGTTGAAAGTAAGCGGATTTTTTCTGTTTACTGAAATATTTAAAGATAATGGGGCTTCATTCTTAAAGAAAATAGTAGAAACTTCTGCGGTATCCAACCTTGAAGCATATTTTTTTTGTCCACGCAACTCTACATAAGCTCCTTCATCGGCAACAAAATAATGTCCGGATATACCTTGTCGCGAGCGATCAAAGTATACACTATCGGTTATAGTGTGTGTTTCCCACCCATCAAACCGGTGATAAACCGTAGGGCGAAACCCATAGACTTGCGAAGTTATAGGCACAAATCCAACTCCTTGCCCTCCAAATTTATTTTGCAGCATTTCTCTTAAATCTGCAGTGAAAATATCCGCTTCAATAAACGAATCTCCAAAAACAGCAATTCGTATAGGTTCTTTTCTTTCGGTCTTTAGCGTAAGTGCTTCATAAAAATTTTTCATTCCTCTCTGTGTGGAGTCACTATAATCTTCAATACAAGTCAAACCTTGTTTACAGCTATCCACAAAAGCAGGTTTGATGACCGGAGGCAACTCAAGTGTATCTAAAAAATCCAGAGAATCAACAATCTCTTTCGGGGCTCTGATATCTCCTAAGATATCCACTTTACGTAAGGTATGCCCCTTTATAGTTATGGTTGGCAGCTTGTTTAACAAAAACAAACAAACCAAAATTACCACAACCAATGCAAGAGTATAGTTTAAATAATTTTTCATCTCACTATTTTAGATTCACTTGGGGAACAAAGATAGATAATTTAGCATAAAAAAAGAGAGAGTGATATGCATAACGTTATCACTCTCTCTATAATTTACTTTTTTTAGGTTTTATATCGCCTTTTCAATATTCCAAACAAAAGCTCTTAATCCTAACATCTCATAAGATTTATCTAAACGATCTAAAGCTTTTAACAAGGAATCGACCACTCCATCTTCAACCATAGTAATAACAGCCGACCCCATAGCAGGCCAGGCGTGACTTCCATAATGTGGATCGCCGGTTTTAGAGCCTCTGCCCTGAACTCTTTCCACACGAGTAAAACCTCTACAATTCAATCTATCTAATATAGCCAACACATTGTCGTAGTGTGCTTGGTCAAATGTTATAAGTACTGCTTTCATAATAATCTATTCTTTTCTTTCAACCTCATTTTTAATCTTGAAACACTTCATCTAATAGTTTCACTTGTTTCAAGGATTTGCGTTGACGTATAATACCTACACCTGCAAAGATACAGAACAGTGTGGGAATTAAAACTAAAGTCAATATGGTTGAAACAGTTAATCCACCAATTACAGCAATAGCTAATGGACGCCACATCTCAGCCCCTTGTCCGGCATCTATAGCCATAGGAACCATACCTAAGATGGTGGTACAAGTAGTCATTAGTACAGGACGCAACCTACTTTTCCCAGCTGTAATTACTGAATTAATAACAGCCATTCCTCTTTCTCTACAAAGCTGAATGTAGTCGATTAACACAATACCATTTTTCACCACAATACCAATTAGCATAATCCCTCCTAACAAGCTCATCACACTTAGCGTACTACCGGTAAAGAACAACGCCATCAATACCCCACTAAATGCAAAAGGTAAGGAGAACATAATAATAAACGGATAGGTCATGGATTCAAATTGTGCAGCCATCACAATAAACACAAGAAGAACAATCAAAACAGCTAACTCTGTTAACTCTAAAAACGAATCTTGTTGGTCTTCATAAGACCCTGCAATTTGCACATCAATACCCATAGGGATAACCATTTCGTCTATTATGGTACGTCCTTTAGCTACGATATCTCCCAATGCTGCGCCCGAAATTACCGCAGAAACGGTAACAATACGTTCACGGTCTTTTCTTTCAATGGTAGGAGGTGTTGATTTTTCCACCACATTTCCTACATCTTTGATACGAATGCCCTCTCCTTTGCTGTTGTATACCAACACATTTTCAAGAGATTCTATGCTGGTTCTAAATTCAGGTGCATAACGAACTCTGATGTCGTACTCATCACCATCTTCACGATAAATTGAAGCTAATGAACCATGTATGCTATTTCTAAGATAAGTACCTGCAGTGGCTAAGTTTAATCCGTGAAGAGCCAACTTCTCCCTATCAAACTCCACTTGATATTCCGGTTGATAATCACTTCTACTGATATTTACCTCTGCTACACCGGGAACCTCAAGCAATCTATCCCTAAGCTCATTCGACACATCGTTGGTTACATCAAAATCATAACCATAAACCTCAAACTCAGCAGTAGGTTGTCCGGACATCCCTGTATTGGAACCTCCAAAAATAACCTGAGCTTTAACTAGTTCCGGATAGGCTTTTAAGTCCTCACGCATATCATCACAAATCTCGTCCATTCCTCGGCTTCTGTCGCCGGGTTCTTCCAGTCGGACATTAAACGACATAATGTGAGTACCATTATCTTGCATTGAAGCAAAAGTATTATCGGCACTAGCCTGTCCCACAGTATAGTTTATTGTTATGATTTCATCTTGATATTTATCCATCCACAACTCGGTTAGCTCTTGAGATAGGCTTTGTGCCACTTCAACACGTGTACCAATAGGTAGTTCTAGCGCCACACCAATACGTGAATTATCTTGTGCAGGGAAAAACTCGGTACTAATTCCTTTAATGGCAAAAGCACTGATAATGAAAAAAGCCAAACAAGAAAGCACCACAATTGTACGATGACGTACTGACCAATTCAGTAATTTGGCATAACCATGATCTAACGCATTCAATGCTTTTTCTATCGGTCCAAAGAAAGTGCGATACAATTTGGAATCTTTATTCTGACGTCCCAGCATCTTGGCACACATCACAGGAGTTAAGGACAAGGATGCGAACATAGAAATAATCATAATTACACACATCATCCAGCCTAACTGCTTAAACATCACTCCGGTCATACCTGTAACCATAGTTAAGGGGAAGAATACAGCCAACATAGTCAAGGTAGAAGCTATAATGGAAATAGCCACCTCATTGGTTCCATGAACTGCCGCTTGTTTAGGATCAGACCCTCGTTCAATATGTGTTGTAACGTTTTCCAGCACCACAATGGCATCATCCACAACCATTCCCACCGCAATGGACAAGGATGATAAGGAGATGATATTAATGGTATTTCCACTAATCGCCAGATAGATGAAAGATGCAATTAGCGAAAGAGGAATAGTAATACTAACAATTACCGTAGCTCTCCATCTTCCAAGGAACACAAACACCACAATAATAACGAACAAGAGTGCATACATCACTGTCTCAGCCAAGTTATTAATGGTATTCATAATATTCTCTGACGTGTCAACAATAACACCTAATTTCACATCTGAAGGTAAATTCTCCTGCAAACGAGGTAAGGCTTCTGCCACCTTTTTGGAAATTTCAACGGAGTTTGCCCCCGTTTGTTTCTGTACAATAATCATTGCACCTTGATTTCCATTGTTAAAGGTTTGCTGTGCACGTTCTTCAACAGTATCTATAATACGGGCAACATCTGTTAAATAGATGTTTGCTCCGTGATTAGAGCCAACTACAATTTTGCGCATTTCCGTGGGGTCTTTAAATTCTCCCTCTACACGTAAAGCGTAAGTTTCATTTCCAACATCAAAGTTACCGCCCGGTATATTCAGGTTCTCAGCACGAATAATTGCACTGATACCTTCAATGGTTAACCCGTATGCTTCCAGTTTATTGGGATCACAATACACCTGGATTTCACGTTTCGGGGCACCAGAAATAGATACCGATCCTACACCGGGAATCCTCGCCAAAGGATTCACCACCATATCGTCCAAGATTTTATACAGAGCGTTCTGACTCTCTTGTGCTTCAACAGAAAGTAAAACAATAGGAATCATATCTGTACTAAACTTAAATAAAACCGGAGTTTCTGCTTCGTCGGGTAAAAAAGAACTAATCATATCTAGTTTATCCCGAACGTCATTAGTAAGTACATCAATGTCTTCACCAAATTCAAATTCCAATGTAATGATGGAGATGTTTTCTGAAGAACGTGATGAAATGTGCTTCAAATTACTTACTGAATTTAAAGTATTCTCCAAGGGACGAGTTACGTTATTCTCAATATCCGATGCACTAGCTCCTTCATACGATGTCATTACCATAATGGTATTGGTATCAATATCGGGATACAAGTCTACGGGCAATTTGGATAAAGAGAATAATCCTAATATGACAAGTGCTGCAAAACACAGCGATGTCATAATCGGCCTATTTACCGAACTTTCATATAAACTCATAATTTTCTTCCTTTATTTATTCTTCAACATCTACCTCAGCTCCATTAGTTAATCTAGCTTGTCCAGCTACCACAACTAATGCTTGGTCATTCACTCCGGAAAGAAGCTCATATTGATCGCCCATACGACGTCCTAATTCAACACGGGTATAATTCACTTTTCCGTTTTCATATACATATACATAACGATCTCCTGCCCCAATTTGCTTAATTATGGCCACATCAGGAACTACTACGTGATCTTCTGTTCCAAAATTCATTGTTGCACGAGCAAACATACCCGGACGTACTTTTTGACCTATATTTGGCAATTTAATTTCAACGGGAAAGGTACGTGTTGCAGCATCAACAGTGGGATAAATAAGACTCACTTTCCCTTCAAACACTTCATCTTTATAAACATCTAATCGAACATCAACTGAAGCTCCTTTTTTAACCAATGGAAAATAAGATTCTGATATATTGATTACAATTTTTACCGGGGTTATTTGCTCAATGCTTAATACAGGGGTAACACCATCGTATAAATCACCATCATCGTAATTTCTTACAGTTACAAGACCATTGATTGGACTTAAAAGACTTGTATTTTCCAACAAGTTATTATGGGCAGACTCCTGAACTTCCATAGTCATTCTAGAAGCTTCCCATTCAGACTCAGATACTCCTCCAATTTTATAGAGTTCATTAATACGGTTATATTCTGCTCTTTGGTTCTCTAGTTGAAGTTTAGATTGAACCAATCTAGACTGGTCCATACTTACTAACTTTTGACCTTTCTTTACATAATCACCTACCTCTACTAATATATTATCAATACGTACAGGAGACGATGGAGCAATATTGTTCTTAATCTCAGCTTCAACTGTTGCAGTGTATTCATAAATTTGATCGACAGGACGAGCTGAAACTTTTGCTAGTTTTACTTTAGGTTTCTCATTTACTGTGGTTACAGCTTCTTTTTTATTACTACCGCAAGCAACTAGCATAGATACTGCTAAAACAGCTAGTAATTGAAAACTTGTTCTCATTGTATTCATTCTCTTATTTTGTTCCATTATTTACATTTACATTGTCATAGCCTAAAACAAGTTCTAGATCTGTTTTAGCTACAAGATAATCAAAGATAGATTGATTATAAGTAAGTTGTGATTCGGTTAAAGCTACCTCTGAGTCATTTAACTCTAAAATGGTTCCTTTTCCCACATCGTATCTTTTCTTTGCTATTTCTCTTCCTTTTTCTGCCTGACGAACACTTTCCCGATTACTTACTACCTGTTCAGCACTGGCATCCATATTATCCTGATAACTACGGGCTTGCATGGTTAGTTGTCTTTCAATATCTACCCGGTTATAGGCTAATTGTTGCATCTGAATTTTAGTCTGTTTTGTCTTTTTAAAGTTACTTGCTTTAAATATAGGTATAGACAAAGTAAGACCTACCGTGGAGTAAGGAAACCAATTGTAAGATGAGAACCGGAAAGATTCACTCATTGTGGTATACATATAGTTATAGTGAGCCACTAAAGTAGGTAAGAAATTGGTTCGTTGTAATAGCAAGTTTTTCTGCAATAATTTAACATTCAAATCCAACTGTTTCAAACTAGAGTTTTCAGACAAATTAATTGAGTCTTTAACTAACTGTTCCGAGAAAAGAGTTTCTTCATAATCTTTCAAATTACCCAACACCCCGACTCTTACATCTGAACTCATTCCCATTAAGACTTTAAGTTGCAAAACAGCCAAATTCACGCCATTACGAGCAGAAACAACCGATGGTTTCAAACTTCTCATTTGAACTTCAGCTCTTATTTTGTCATACTCACTTACTGAGCCTTGTTCATACTTGGCATTAATTAAGTTGTAATTTGCTTCAGCCTGAGCATAACTTTTTAATAGCACATTGTAACTGTCTTGAGTCAATAAAAGTTGATAGTAAGCTTTGGTAACCTGGTTAATTAAGTCTAACTCAGAAGATCGTGCTTTTTCCAAAGCGAGCTCTACATCTGCTTTCATTAGGTTAATGCTTCTGTATAGTGCAGGAGCAAAAATTGGTAAACTCACATTTATACCTCCATTATACGAGTTCTTCTGGCCTACCTCAAGAACAGTAGATTGGCCATCAAAATCCATCGCCATTTTTTGCTTTTTTATGGTTCGTGTATATGATCCATCTAGAGATACTTCAGGAAATAAACCGGCGAAAGCCTCTAAGCGAGCTTCTTTTTTCAACTCAATCTCTTTTCCTGCTACTTTTATGGTTGGATTATCATTTAATGCAACTTCTAACGCTTGATCTAACGTTAAGAAAAGGGTGTCTTGCTGTGCAAAGACAGGCATAATAACTCCTACCATCAAGAGCATAAGAGATATTTGGATTCTTAAAAACTTCATTTGTATCATTTTTTCTTTTTCTATTTTATCAACGCTTTATAAACGACCAACTATTATCTATAATTGGGTTGTCTTTTAACAACTCCTCTAATAACTCAGCACCTTTAGGGGTTACAATTCCTCTTATATAAATAAGAATAAACGATTCGTGCACCTGTAGCATGGTAAACTGAGAAGTAGATCCTTCAGATTTTAAATAAATCCGAAGCAAATCTCTAAAAAGAGTATTTACCACATAGTAATCCAAATCACTTCTAAACAGACCTTGTTTAACACCCATTTCAAAAAACCTCAATTCCTCATTGGCTTCTTCTGATCGATGTGAATCAACTACTGCATATACTTCCGGATACTTCTTAACATCTTCCCAAAAACGATTATTAATGTGATGCAAGGCGCCTATTATTCTCTTATAAAAGGCTAATACTACTTCAAGAACATTATGAGTGTTTTGTAATACTTCATCCAAATAGATTCTCATTTCGTCTTTTCTGGAGATAAGGCACTCTTTAAGAAGAGTTTCTTTATCAGTAAACATTTCATAAAGTGTTCTCTTTGAAATCCTCACAGCGGAAGCAATTTCATCCATTGTTACACTACGTACGCCATTAGTTAGAAACTTTGATAGAGCAACCTCTATCACCCTTTCTCTAATTGCTACTCGACTGGTATCTAAATCAGTATTCATTATTTATGGTAATATATTAGCTAAAATTTAATTGAATTACGTCCACAAACATAGTGAAAAAACTTTGGAAACCAAACTAGTTTTCTCGATATTATACTTAATAAAAGTGAAAAACTTTGGAAATAATAAAGATTATATGGCTCGTTAATAAAAGTAGAGAATAAAAACAGCTCAAAGTTCACCTCTTACCACTATGATACAGAACACATTAGCTACACACAATATATAAAAGAACAGAAAAATTAGAAGATGAATAGCAAAAAGAAAAAACTCTTTGTTTTTTCTTATACGAACAGAAGAATCAAGAAAAAAACTTTACTTTATAAAACCACAAAATAAAGCTTTAATTAGCACTAAGACCGAAGGACCTTCGGTCTAGGACTAAACCCCCTTCGGTCTAGGACCGAGCGACCTTCAGTCCTAGACCGACAAAAAAAGCAAATAAAGAGGCTAAAAGGGACTTCTTCAAACAATTTTTAAAAATCAAAAAAATAAACAACTCAAATTATCTAATGGATATCAATAACTATTTTTATTTTTGTTCAAAACAATAGAATAATATGCAAACATTAAAATCCAGATACCAAAAACGTATAGACGAAAATAAAAATGAAATTAAACGATTAAACAAATTCATTTTTAGCGTGAGTCTACTAAGAGTAGCCATTTTCATTTTAGCTATTTTTTTTATCGTGCATTTTTGGAATGAGCAAAGTGCTTTAGTAATAAGTATTATAATCAGTATGGCACTTTTTATTGGTCTTATAAGATTTCACAACAAGTTGTTTAAGAATAAAACACACTGCGAAAAACTAGTTTTTATTAATCAACAAGAACTCGATGTACTCAATGGCAATCTGAGTAACCTCCCTACCGGCGAGGAATATATAAATTCTAAACATTACTACACATTAGATTTAGATATATTTGGGACAATATCACTATTTCAACTGATCAACAGAACTAGTACCAAAATAGGAACAGAAAAACTAGTACAATGGCTAACCAATCATTTAACCAACAAGAAAGAGATAGAAAAGAGACAAAACAGTGTAAAAGAATTAACTCAGAAGTTAGATTTTAGACAAGAATTTCAACGTATAGGTATTTCAAATGACAAGCAACTTTCAAATGAGGAGTTAAAAAAATGGATAGCCAAGGGCACAGTGAAGAAAAAAAGTGCCTTAAGTTACCTCTCTCCATTAGTAGCCATCGCGAATATCATTACAATATCATTAGTAATATTCAAAATTTTACCTCCGTCCATCTGGATAATACTATTTGTTGGCTTCTTAATTCTAAATACAATATTGATTAAAAAGCTTAAAACTAATATTCAGGAAAGTTCAGAAGGATTACTTACCCTAGGCACTTATGCAGAGCTATTCAAATTAATAGAAAACGAACCAATGACTGACGAAACATTGAATGAAATATTAGAGAATAGCTTTGTAGAAGGGAAAGCACCATCTACTCAGCTCAAAAGACTAATGAAATTAACCGAAAACATAGAGCAGAAAAACAATGTTTTAGTTGCATTATGTATGAATGCTCTATTTTTATGGGAGTTTAGATTGACATTGAACATTGAACTTTGGAAAGCTAATCACAAAGAAATGTTATCACAATGGAATGACACACTCAGTCATTTCGATGTAATATGTTCTTTAGCCAACTTTGCATATAATAACCCCGGCTACACCTATCCAATTATAGAGGAACAACAATTTATTCTAAAGGGAGAAAGTCTTGGACATCCACTTATGATAAACAAAGATTGCGTAACCAACCCAATATCTATGGAGAAAAAGGGAACCTTTATGATTGTAACAGGTGCCAATATGGCCGGTAAAAGCACTTACTTACGTACAATAGGAGTGAATTATCTGTTAGCTTGCATGGGAACTGTTGTATTTGCCAAAAGATTCTCGTTAACACCAAATCAGCTCATAACAAGCCTAAGAACTAGTGACTCATTAGCTGAAAACGAATCTTATTTCTTTGCTGAATTAAAACGATTAAAACTAATTATTGAACTCATTGACAATGGAGAAAACTTATTCATTGTTTTAGATGAAATATTAAAAGGTACCAACTCTACCGACAAATTGATTGGCTCAATAGAACTCATCAAACAATTTATAAAGAAAAAAACAAATGGACTTATTGCAACACACGATTTAGGGTTAACCGAATTACAGAAGGAATATCCTGCTAAAATTGACAACTATTGCTTTGAGTCAACAATAGAGTATGGAGAGTTACTTTTTGAATATAAACTAAAAGAAGGTGTAGTTAAAAATATGAATGCATCTTTCTTAATGAAAAAAATGGGAATCATAGAATAGTAGCACATAAAAAGGTGGCGTGCTCAGGTTTTGAACACGCCACCTTTTCATTCTTTAGATAATATACCCTGTATACTTAAAACGATAAGCATATAAAACCCAAGCGAACTTCCCACTTATCACATATGGTTTTAAAATCAAAAAGAGCAATGATATACATATCATTGCTCTTTTTATATAAATAGGATATAAACTATTCTTCAGTTTTTGGCTCTTGTTCTTCTGCAGGTGCTTCAGCAACCACCTCTTCTGAAACCGATTGAGTTTCTTGAGCAACTGCCACTACTGCAGGTTCAGTCGATTTTTTTCTTCTAGAACGACGAGTAGTACGTTTTGTTGTTGCTTCTTTAACCATGTTTTCATTGTAGTCAACAAGTTCAATAAAGCACATTTCAGCACTATCTCCATCGCGAGTACCTATCTTAATAATGCGAGTATAACCACCTGGGCGATCTCCTATTTTAGTAGATACTTCTTGGAATAATTCAGTTACTACCTTCTTATCTTTTAAGTATTTAAATACTTCTCTACGAGAACTAGTAGTATCATCTTTGGCTTTTGTAATAAGAGGCTCTACGTATGTACGCAATACTTTAGCTTTTGCTAATGTTGTTCTAATTCTTTTATGCGTAATCAAAGAGCAGGCCATATTTGATAACATTGCTTGTCGGTGAGAAGCTGTACGACCTAATTTATTAATTTTATTATTATGTCTCATTTTTATTCTTTATCTAATTTATATTTGGAAATATCAGTTCCAAACGATAAGTTCAAACTTCCTAAAAGTTCTTCTAACTCAGATAATGATTTCTTACCGAAATTTCTAAACTTCAATAAATCCGTTCTCTGATATTGAACTAAGTCTCCTAGGGTATTAACTTCAGCAGCTTTCAAGCAGTTTAATGCACGAACAGAAAGATCTAAATCAACTAATTTAGTCTTCAATAACTGACGCATATGCAAGATTTCTTCATCGAACTCAATGTTTCCATCGGAATCAGGACTCTCAAGAGTAATTTTTTCATCTGAAAACAACATAAAGTGATAAATCAAAATCTTTGCTGCCTCTTTTAATGCATCTTTAGGATGTATAGAACCATCAGTCGTAATTTCTAATAATAGTTTTTCGTAGTCAGTTTTTTGCTCTACACGATAATTTTCAACTAAATATTTTACATTACGAATCGGAGTATAAATAGAATCAATAGGAATTACGTTAACGTCAGTGCAGTACTCCTGATTTTCTTCAGCAGGTACATAACCACGTCCTTTGTTAATCGTAATGTCAATTTGCATTGTTGCTTTAGAATCTAAATGACAAATAACTAATTCAGGATTTAACACTTCAAATCCAGTCAAATATTTTCCTATATCACCAGCCTTAAACTCTGATGAGTTTTCAACTGTTATACTTACTTTCTCATTCTCA
The DNA here is from genome assembly GCA_964583185.1 of uncultured Bacteroides sp. GTDB lineage: Bacteria > Bacteroidota > Bacteroidia > Bacteroidales > Bacteroidaceae > Bacteroides_E. The sequence goes on from CAZOVL010000038.1 coordinate 14,458, forward strand.
AATTCTTCAACCACTTGCTTAAATCTTACCTGTTTAAGATTTAAGATAATGTTAGTAACATCTTCTAACACCCCTGGAACAGTTGCAAATTCGTGTTCAACACCATCAAATTTAACAGTATTGATTGCAAACCCTTCCAATGATGAAAGCAAAATGCGACGTAGTGCATTACCAATGGTAATACCAAAACCAGGTTCTAAGGGACGAAACTCGAATTTACCATAATCCGGTTCTGCCTCTAACATTATTACTTTATCAGGTTTTTGAAATGCTAATATTGCCATGAAACTTATTTATTATTTAGAATACAACTCTACAATCAATTGTTCTTTAATATTCTCTGGAATTTCTTCTCTCTCAGGAATATGTAAAAGTTTACCTGCTTTAGAAGCTTCATCCCACTCTAACCATGGGTATTTACTGTGATTGAAACCAGCAAGAGAGTTTGAAACAACCTCAAGCGATTTTGATTTCTCACGCACACCAACAATTTGACCTGCTTTAACGGTATATGATGGAACGTTTAAAACCTCACCATCTACAGTAATGTGTCTGTGGGTTACAAGTTGACGCGCAGCAGCTCTGGTAGGAGCAATACCTAAACGGAATACAATGTTATCTAATCTTGACTCAAGTAATTGAAGTAAGATTTCACCTGTAATACCTTGACGCGACTCTGCTTTAGTAAATAAATTGCGGAATTGTTTCTCTAAAACTCCATAGGTGTACTTAGCTTTTTGTTTTTCACGAAGCTGTATTCCGTACTCAGAAGATTTTCTTCTACGAGTATTCCCGTGCTGACCTGGAGGATAATTCTTTTTTGATAAAACCTTGTCAGGTCCAAAAATACCCTCTCCAAATTTTCTAGCAATTTTTGATTTTGGTCCAGTATATCTAGCCATTTTTTCTTTTTAATTATTTTTTATAATAGGAACTTAATTTGTTACAGCCGCGATTACAGAGAAGAATTAATAGATGTAATCCAAAACAAAATCAAGTTTCACCGCTTTTTAGATTATTAAATCAATCTTAAATTAAACTCTCCTTCTTTTTGGAGGTCTACAACCGTTATGTGGTAATGGAGTAACATCTACTATTTCTGTTACCTCAATTCCGGCACCATGAATGGTTCTAATTGCAGATTCGCGTCCATTTCCTGGTCCTTTTACATATGCTTTAACCTTTCTCAAACCAAGATCATAAGCTATTTTAGCACAATCTTGAGCAGCCATTTGTGCTGCATAAGGAGTGTTCTTTTTTGAACCTCTAAAGCCCATCTTTCCAGCAGATGACCAAGAGATTACTTGTCCTTCACTATTAGTAAGAGAAACAATAATATTGTTGAATGAAGAATGAACGTGAAGTTGTCCATTAGCATCTACTTTAACATTTTTCCTCTTAGTTGCGACTACTTTTTTTGCCATATCAACAATTATTATTTAGTTACTTTTTTCTTGTTAGCAACAGTTTTTCTTCTTCCTTTACGAGTACGAGCATTATTTTTAGTGCTTTGTCCTCTTACAGGTAAGCCGATACGATGACGAATACCTCTATAACATCCTATGTCCATAAGACGTTTAATATTCATTTGAACTTCTGAACGAAGATCACCTTCTACTTTATATTCTTCACCAATGATCTCACGTATCTTTGCAGCTTGATCATCCGTCCAATCTTTCACTTTGATATCTCTATCAATTCCTGCCTGATCTAATATTTTAGTTGCGCTACTACGGCCAATACCAAAAATATAAGTCAAAGCAATTTCTCCTCTCTTATTTTGTGGTAGATCTACACCAACTATTCTTACAGCCATATATACTATTTAATTATTTTTTCTATAACAAGTATCATCCTTGTCTTTGTTTGAATTTAGGATTTTTCTTATTAATAACGTACAAACGGCCTTTTCGTCTGACGATTTTACAGTCTGCAGTACGTTTTTTTAATGATGCTCTAACTTTCATATCTAATTTTTCCTTTATTTATATCTAAACACTATTCTTCCTTTGGATAAATCATAAGGAGACATCTCTACTTTTACTCTATCTCCGGGAAGAATTCGAATGTAATGCATTCTCATTTTTCCTGAAATATGAGCAGTAAGCTCATGTCCGTTTTCTAATTCTACACGGAACATAGCATTTGAAAGTGCCTCGATGATTACTCCATCCTGTTCTATTGCTGCTTGTTTTGCCATTTTTATCAATAATCCAATTTAATTGTTCTTTCTTAAAACTTCTTCAATGTATTCAAAGGTGGATAAAATATCAGCTTTACCATGAGCTACAGCCACTGTATGCTCAAAATGTGCTGCTGGTTTACCATCTTGTGTTCTCACAGTCCACCCATCCGGGTCCATTGCAATGTTGCGACTTCCTAAAGTTACCATTGGCTCAATAGCAATACACATTCCCTTTTTTAATTGAGAACCTGTACCCCTTCTGCCATAATTAGGAATTTGAGGATCTTCGTGCATCTCTTTACCAATGCCATGACCAACAAATTCACGAACAATTCCAAAGCCGTTATCTTCGCAATGTTGCTGGATAACATAACCTATATCACCAATGCGCCTTCCTACTATCGCATTTTCTATACCTAAATAGAGTGACTCTTTAGTTATCTCTAAAAGTTTTTTAGTCTCTTCATCAACTTCTCCTACACAAAAAGTATAAGCAGAGTCTCCGCAAAAACCATTAAGTAAAGTACCACAGTCAATGGAGATTATATCTCCATTTTCCAAGTGATAGTCACCCGGTATACCATGAACTACTTGATCATTGACAGAAGCACAAATTGAACCGGGAAAATCAACCCCAAACGAACCTGGAAATCCTTTAAATGTAGGTATTGCTCCATGATCGCGGATAAACTCCTCAGCCACTTTATCCAACTCCGCTGTTGTTACTCCAGGAACTATTAACTTAGCAAGTTCACCTAGTGTTTTACCCACTAGGCGATTGCTTAGTCTCATAAGCTCTATTTCATCTTCTGTCTTAAGAAATATCATTAAATCTTAGTATGCTGACACGTTGCCTGATCTTCCTTTAATTCTTCCCGAACTTAAAAGACCATCGTAATGTCTCATTAATAAATGACTTTCTATTTGTTGTAGTGTATCAAGCACTACCCCAACTAAAATAAGAAGGGAAGTACCTCCAAAAAACTGGGCAAAGCCAGCTTGGACACCAAACAATCCTGCAAAAGCAGGCATAATGGCAATTAAAGCTAAAAATACAGAGCCAGGTAGTGTAATACGCGACATAATTACATCAATGAATTCTGCCGTATTTTTACCCGGTTTTATTCCAGGGATAAAACCATTATTTCGTTTCATTTCTTCTGCCATTTGCGTAGGATTAATTGTTACTGCTGTATAAAAGTAAGTAAACAATATAATCATTACAGCAAACACAAAGTTATACCAAAAACTAGTATGATCAGTAAAAGCTCTAACAAATCCACTCATATCTGAAGGATCTGAAGAAAAACCAATCAATGTAATAGGAATAAACATAATTGCCTGAGCAAAAATGATTGGCATAACCCCAGCTGCATTAACCTTTAATGGAATGTATTGACGTGCACCACCGCTGAATTGTTTATCACCCACTACACGCTTAGCATACTGCACGGGAATCTTACGTGTTCCTTGTACAAGCATAATAGCAGCAGCAATAACAAACAATAAAACAACAAGCTCTACCAAGAACATAACAGGACCTCCTGTTTTATCAGTTATTCTTGATATAAGTTCTTGAATAAAAGATTGAGGTAGACGTGCAATAATACCCACCAAAATTATGAATGAAATACCATTACCGATACCTTTATCAGTAATTCTCTCTCCTAGCCACAAGATGAACATACTACCTGCAGCCAAAATAATGGTTGAGATAACCATAAACAGAGTCCAATCTAATGAAGCATTCAAAGAAGATCCAGCCTGCACTTTAAGGTTCAAAAGATAAGAAGGTCCTTGAACTAATAAAATCGCTATTGTTAAATAACGGGTATACTGATTCATTTTTCTTCTACCACTCTCACCTTCTTTTTGCAGTTTCTGAAAGTAAGGTACTGCTATGGTTAATAGCTGTATTACAATTGATGCAGATATATAGGGCATAATTCCCAATGCAAAAATTGAAGCATTAGAGAAAGCACCTCCTGAGAACATATCTAATAATGCTAAAAGACCAGAACTTGTTTGTTCGTGTATCTTTGATAACATTGATGGATCAATACCAGGAAGTACCACATAAGAGCCAAAACGATATATTGCAACAAATAAAATGGTTATGAGGATTCTTTTACGTAAATCCACAATACTCCAAATATTCTTTAATGTTTCAATAGCTTTCCTCATTCTTCTCTAAAGTTTTACTGCACTTCCACCAGCAGCTTCAATAGCAGCTTGCGCGGTTTTAGAAAATGCATGGGCTTCAACTTCTAATTTAGAAGTAATTTCGCCATTACCTAATATTTTAACTAACTCTTTAGAGGAGATATAGCCTGCATTTGCCAAGTCTTGAACCCCTACTTTTTCAAGGTTCTTTGCAGTAGCAATTGCTTGAATCACATCTAAGTTCAAAGCTTTGTAAGCTACTCTATTTCTATTTTTAAAACCAAACTTAGGCACACGTCTTTGTAAAGGCATTTGTCCTCCTTCAAATCCGAATTTCTTAGAGTATCCAGATCTTGATTTAGCTCCTTTATGACCTCTTCCAGAAGTACCAGCTAGACCAGAACCTTCACCTCGACCTACTCTTTTGCTTGAATGAGTAGAACCTTTTGCCGGTTTTAGATTACTTAAGTTCATATCTTATATAATTTTCTCGTTATTATTCCTCAACAACTGTAACAAGGTGTTTCACTTTATTCACCATACCAAGAATAGATGGAGTAGTTTTATGCTCAACAACTTGATTCATTTTACGCAAACCCAATGCATCCAAAGTTCTTTTTTGATCTTTAGGAGCACCAATTCTGCTTTTTGTTTGTTTAATTTTTATTGTTGCCATTCTTTCTTTAATTATCCATTAAATACTTTATCCATACTCACACCTCTATTTTGGGCAACCATTCTAGCATCTCTCATCATTGATAAAGCTAAAACTGTTGCTTTAACTAAGTTATGAGGATTTGATGATCCTTTAGATTTAGCTAGAACGTCAGTTATACCTGCACTCTCTAAAACCGCACGCATCGCACCACCGGCAACAACACCAGTACCGTGAGAAGCAGGTTTAATGAAAACCTCTGCCCCTGAAAAACGAGCGATTTGTTCGTGAGGAACAGTTCCTTTAAGTACAGGAACTTTAATCAAGTTTTTCTTTGCAGCTTCTACACCTTTAGCTATTGCAGCAGGAACTTCACCAGCTTTTCCTAAGCCCCAACCAATTAAACCGTTTTCATCACCAACAACTACAATTGCAGTAAAACTAAATGTTCTACCTCCTTTTGTAACTTTGGTTACACGATTAATTGCGACTAATCTATCTTTTAGTTCAGCATCATTTGATACTTGTACTCTCTTATTTCTTGCCATAACGATTATAATTTAAGTCCTCCTTTACGAGCTGCTTCAGCAACTTCTTTCACACGTCCATGATATAAATAACCATTACGATCGAAAACAACAGAAGTAATTCCTGCATCTAATGCTGATTTAGCAATAGCTTCACCAACTTTCGCAGCTTGTTCTTTCTTTGCGATTTTCTCATCCATACCTAAAGAAGAAGCAGCGGCTAAAGTAACCCCAGTTAAATCATCAATTAACTGTACATAAATTTGCTTATTGCTTCTAAACACACACATACGAGGACGAGAAGAAGTTCCAGAAACTTTGCTCCGAACTCTATATTTTATTTTTTTACGTCTTTCTATTTTGGATATCATAATACTATAGTTTTAGCAAATTATTTACCAGAGGCTGCTGTTTTACCAGATTTTCTACGAATCTCTTCACCAACAAACTTAACTCCTTTTCCTTTATAAGGCTCAGGTTTACGGAAAGAGCGTATTTTGGAACAAATCTGACCTAACAATTGCTTATCACATGACTCAAGAGTAATAAGAGGATTCTTATTTCTTTCAGTTTTAGCTTCAACAGTCACCTCGGGTGGTAATTGCATATATATAGCGTGAGTAAAACCTAAAGATAATTCTAACAAATTACCTTGGTTTGCAGCACGAAATCCAACACCAACTAATTCAAGTTCTTTTTTGTAGCCTTCAGAAACACCTATAATCATATTCGCTATTAGTGAACGATATAGACCGTGATAAGCTCTAGATTGCTTGTCATCACCTTTTCTATTAACTACAATTTCATTCTCTTCAATTTTCACCTCAACTTTAGGATCAACTTGTTGAGTTAACTCACCTTTTGGTCCTTTAACAGTTACAAGATTGTTATCTACAGTTACAGTAACTCCGGCAGGTATACTAATGGGTAATTTTCCTATTCTTGACATTTCTAATTCCTCCTATTAATATACATAACATAACACTTCACCACCAACTTTTAAGTTGCGTGCTTCTTTGTCTGTTATTACTCCTTGAGATGTAGATATTATTGCAATACCTAAACCATTAATCACTCTAGGCATATCTTTATAACCGGCATATTTTCTCAAACCAGGTTTAGATACCCTAATTAATTTTCTTATCGCGTTAACATTATTAACGTGATCATACTTAAGGGCTATTTTTATAGTCCCTCTTAATCCATCATCTACAAACTTATAATTAAGAATGTAGCCTTTTTCAAAAAGGATCTTTGTGATCTCTTTTTTCAAATTCGAAGCAGGAATATCTACCACACGATGTTTCGCATTGATAGCATTACGTAACCTCGTTAGGTAATCAGCTATTGGATCTGTCATATAATTAAAAATTAAATTGATCAGGAAACCCTGACAATATTTAAATAAAATAAAATTTACCAGCTTGCTTTCTTAACTCCTGGAATAAGTCCATGTGATGCCATTTCACGAAATTGGATTCTAGAAATGCCAAATTGACGCATATATCCTCTAGAGCGTCCTGTAATTTGACATCTATTTCTCATACGTACAGGCGAAGCATTTTTAGGTAAAGCTTGTAGAGCTTCATAATCTCCCTCAGCCTTCAACTGTTCGCGTTTTGCGGCATACTTGTCTACTAATCTAGCTCGCTTTACCTCACGAGCTTTCATTGATTCTTTTGCCATATCTTAATCTTTTCTTACTTCTTTAAAAGGCAGACCAAACTCTTTAAGTAGAGCATAACCTTCCTCATCTGTTTCAGCAGAAGTTACAAAGGTAATATTCATTCCTAAAATTTTAGACACATCATCCAAATTTATTTCAGGAAATACAATTTGTTCCTCTACACCTAGAGTGTAGTTTCCCCTACCATCAAACTTACTATTTATACCTCTAAAGTCACGGATACGTGGAAGAGCCACTCTCACTAGACGCTCAAGAAACTCATACATTCTTTCACGACGAAGTGTAACCATAACACCAATAGGCATTTTTTTACGTAATTTAAAATTCGAGATATCTTTCTTCGAAACAGTTACAACTGCTTTTTGTCCAGTAATAGCTGTTAATTCATCTACAGCAACATCAATAATCTTTTTATCAGCAACAGCCATTCCTAACCCTTGATTGACTACAATCTTTTTAAGAACGGGCACTTGCATTGTTGATGAGTACTGAAACTTTGACATCAATGCAGGAACAATGCGCTCTGCATATTCATTCTTTAGGCTTGCAGTATTTTCTACTATACTCATTACTTAATCTCCTCTCCTGATTTTTTAGAATAACGAACTATAGTTCCATCTGAACTTTTCTTTATACCTACGCGTGTTGGTTTTCCTGTTTTAGGATCAACCAAGCTTAAATTAGAAACGTGTATGGGTGCCTCTTGTTTAACAATTCCTCCTTGAGGATTTTGAGCACTAGGCTTAGCACTCTTCGACACCATATTCACGCCTTCAACAATCGCACGATTTTCATCAACTAGCACTTTTAATACGCGAGCTGTAGTTCCTTTATCTTCACCGGCAATCACATAAACTGTATCACCTTTCTTTATATGTAATTTACTCATTACTCTTCTTATTTTATTAAAGTACTTCAGGTGCAAGTGAAACAACTCTCATGTTCTTTGCACGAAGCTCTCTAGCCACAGGTCCAAAAATACGACTACCTCTAATATCACCAGCATTGTTTAATAATACACAAGCATTATCATCAAAACGTATATAAGAACCATCGGCACGACGAATCTCTTTTTTAGTACGCACAATAAGTGCTTTGGAAACTGTACCTTTTTTCACATCACTAGATGGAATAACACTCTTAACAGTAACTACAATTACATCTCCTACTGAAGCGTAACGACGTCCTGTTCCACCTAAAACCCGGATACACATGGCTTCTTTTGCACCACTGTTATCACAAACTGTAAGTCTAGACTCTACTTGTATCATAATTACTTAGCTCTTTCAATTATAGTTACTAGTCTCCATCTCTTAGACTTGCTCAAAGGACGAGTTTCCATAATGCGTACAGTATCTCCTATATTGCATTCATTCTTTTCATCGTGAGCATAGTACTTCTTCGTTTTTCTAACGAATTTTCCATACATAGGGTGCTTCTCTTTAAATTGAGCAGCAACAGTTATGGTCTTATCCATTTTATTGCTAAGAACCACCCCTACTCTTTCTTTTCTTAAATTTCTTGCTTCCATTTAAGCTATATCATTTATCGTTTAATTCTCTTTGGTTTAACACCGTCAACATACGTGCAATTGTTTTTCTCAATTGTTTTATCTGACCTGGGTTTTCCAAAGGAGAAATAGAATGATTTAAAATCAATTGTTCGTAATTTGCTTTTTCAGCCTCTACTCTTTCCTGTAGGTCAGCAGTAGACAATTCCATTATTTCTGCAATTTTCATAACTTGGCTTTTAAAAATTAAGCTTCATAATCTCTTCTAACCACAAACTTAGTGGTTACAGGAAGTTTTTGAGCGCCTAAACGCAAAGCCTCCTTTGCAATTTCATAAGATACTCCACTAACTTCAATAATGATACGTCCTGGAGTAACTGGAGCCACAAATCCTTCTGGAGAACCCTTACCCTTACCCATACGCACTTCAGCAGGTTTTGAGGTAATTGGTTTGTCAGGGAAAATGCGAATCCATATCTGTCCTTGTCTCTGCATATATCTAGTTACAGCAATACGGGCAGCCTCTATTTGGTTTCCTGTAATCCATTTGCTTTGTAAAGCTTTGATTGCAAAAGTACCAAACGCAATCTGGTGCCCTCTTTGAGCATTACCTTTCATGCGGCCTTTTTGCTGTCTTCTGAATTTTGTCTTTTTTGGTTGTAACATCTTTCCTAAAATTCAATTCGTTTAGCGATTAGTTTTTCTTCTTCTGAAGTTGCGGCCAGTACGTTTACGCTCTTTTGTTTGCGTAAAATCTGGTGCCAAATCAATCTTGTCGTATATCTCACCCTTGCAAATCCACACTTTGATACCAATCAAACCTACTTTTGTTAAAGCAGCAGAATGATTGTAATCAATATCAGCTCTAAATGTATGTAATGGAGTTCTTCCTTCACCATACGATTCAGAACGTGCCATTTCGGCTCCACCTAAACGACCAGAGATACGTACTTTTATACCTTCAGCACCCATACGCATTGTGTTGGCAATAGCCATTTTCACTGCGCGACGATAAGAGATGTTTCCTTCTAGTTGACGAGCGATGT
>CAZOVL010000039.1:0-23103 GCA_964583185.1 uncultured Bacteroides sp.
CATTAGCCTTCCAAGCTGAGGGTCGCGGGTTTGAGTCCCGTCTTCCGCTCTACAAAAAGAGTTGATTACTTAAGTAATCAACTCTTTTGCTTTTTAACACTATATAAATAAAATAAAACATCAGTTATGATGTTTCATATCTAATTGGATTGCTTTTAATTCCTCTAAATTATATATTGGTCTTTCCAACTCATAAGGAATAGGCATTTTTGAAAAAGTTTGAAAATATAATAAACAGGCATCTCTCCACCAAACAGCATCACGAGCCTGAATCTTTAATTTAGACTGTACTTCATTGAATCTTTGCGAATCTACACTTGACTCAACCCTATCCCAAACTTTTTGATATTCTCTAACTTGTTGAACTCCTCTGTCATAATGATAACATAACTCATCCCAAAGAGTATGTCCACTCTTCATTTTATGATTCCAAGGAACATGGTGGAACCATAGTATAAGATTTTCCGGACAAAGAGAGATGTCATTAAACTCGCGATTGAGAGGAGGAAAATATTGAGAGACAGCATTGCTTCCTGTTGTTGTTCTATCAAATCCTACCCCTAATTCATTTGCATTATGATAATACCAAGGCATCCAGTCCGGACGGCCTCCTGGCATATCTCCCCAAGGCTCAGGCCCATAATGATGAGTAAAGGCAAAAATATGATGAAGTCCTAATGGCATCATATAATCCACACAAGCCTCTCTAGAAGACATCATTAACTCTTTTATTGGCTTTACGAAATCATCCGAGTTAGTAAAAGTCATTTTTATCCACTCATCAGCAATCTGGTCAGATTGTAATTGATGATTCCAGGCTAAACGGCCAAAAGCATACCAATTCGATTGAGCAAAATGATGACCACACCAATTTACATCTTCTCCAATATTTGCAACTGCAGATATTGCTGAAAACTTCTGTTTACGAAGGGTTCCATCTGTTATTTTAGCTACAGTTGAACCTTCTCCATTAGTATAAGTATCACTTTTAAGTGTTTCCTCAAAAAGTGGAGCTAAATAAACCAAGTGATTAGAGAACCCTAAATATTCTTGGGTTATCTGAAATTCTATCATTTCCGGAGTATTCTGTAAGGCCCCAAACAAAGGACTGAAAGGTTCTCTAGGTTGAAAATCAACAGGTCCATTTTTTATTTGGATTATTACATTCTCTCTGAACTCACCATCAAGAGGCATAAATTCCTGATAAGCTTGTTTGGCTCTATCCTCACTTGTAGGGTTGTAAACAAAAGCTCTCCACATAACAATCCCACCATAAGGTTTTAATACATCTGCCAACATATTTGCTCCATCAGCATGTGTACGCCCATAATCTTGAGGGCCGGCTTGTCCTTCAGAATTTGCTTTTACCAAAAATCCACCAAAATCAGGAATCTGACTATAAACATCTTTCACTTTATCTTTCCACCATCTTTGTACATCCTTATTGAAAGGATCAGAGTTAGCCAATCCTCCCAAAACTTTAGGAGAAGCAAAGTTTACAGATAAATAAACTTTTATTCCGTACGGACGAAAAATAGCTGCCAGTGCTTTTACTTTTGTTATATATTCTGGAGATAATATCTGTGGACTTGCATTTACATTATTCAACACGGTTCCATTGATTCCAATAGAAGCATTTGCTCTTGCATATGCCTCATAACGTGGTGATATAACATTTGGTAGGTCATTCCACTTCCAAAGTGAATACCCAGCATATCCCCTTTCAATTGTTCCATCTAAATTATCCCAGTGATTTAATATACGAATATCATAAGATGGTTTTTCTTCAACATTTAGACTCTCTGTTTGAGCTCCCACTTGTTGCAATCTCAATAAATGATAAGCACCATACAATAGCCCAATATCAGTTAAAGCAGATATTGTAATTTTACTCTTATCTCCCTTAATAGTATAACCATCTTTTATTCCTTTTATTCTTTTATTGAGAGATAATTCTACTGGCTGTCCCATCCAGTTATTCTGTAATTCAGAAATGGCAATATCTATACTTGGAGTTTTCTTTTTTGAACTAATTGATGCCTGTTTTTCCGTTTTATTGAAACGCAACCACAACTGGCTACCATTTTCTGCTGTTAGTGTCCCCTGAATAAAAGACAAACACAAAAAATAAAAAATCAATCTATATCGCATACTCATTTTATATTTTCAGAGAACAGCTTGCTGCTCTCTGAATATTAATTACAAATCTAAAGTATAATTTGAATAATAAATTATACACTTATTAAAAAACTATTTTGTTCCTTGAATAGTTTTAATAGTACCATCATCATTATACTCCATCTCAACCACTTTTAAGCTTCTCAACCACGTTTTTCCTCCAGAAGGGACACAATCATGATGGAATAAATACCATTTCCCCTTAAACTCAACAATACCATGGTGTGAAGTCCATCCTACAACAGGAGTCAAAATCACTCCTTGATAGACAAACGGGCCATAAGGGTTATCCCCAATAGCATAACATAGGTTATGGGTATCTCCTGTGGAGTAAGAAAAATAGTATTTCCCATTATACTTGTGTAACCACGAAGCCTCAAAGAAACGACGCTCAGTATCTCCTTGCAGTAATGGATTCCCCTTTTCATCTAAAACAACAACATCACGAGGCTCTTCAGCAAACTCTAACATATCATCACTTAACAATGCTACTTTAGCACACAATGAAGGTTCATTATCTTCCGGGATAGAAGCACATTCCAGAGCTTTATTATTGCGATACCGCTGAAGTTGTCCACCCCAAATTCCACCAAAATACATATAATACTTACCCTCTTCCTCAAAGATACAAGGGTCCATACTATAACTGCCTTTCATCGGGTTGTCTTGAGGAATAAATGGGCCATAAGGTTTATCACTAATCGCCACGCCTATACGAAAAATATCATTCTGATCTTTTAAAGGAAAGTACATATAATACTTACCGTCTTTAAATGCTACGTCATTGTCCCATAATTGACGACCAGCCCAAGGAATGTCTTCAACCGCTAATACCACTCCATGATCGGTTACATCACCTTCAATATCATCCATAGAAAAAACGTGGTAATCTTTCATATTAAAGTGATCACCATTATCATTTTCAGGTACGCCACTCTCCCAATCGTGAGAAGGATAAATATATAGCTTACCTTCAAAAACGTGAACTGCAGGATCGGCCATATAATCGTTAGGAACTAAATATCTTGCTTTTTTCATATTTATATAATTATACGAGTAAATAATTTAATTGTTATTCTTTATTAGTTTTATAATCTCCTGAACAACAGGTTTCTCTTTATAATTTCTATCAAAGAGCAGAGGGTAATCAGTTCTGCCTACCACAGGAAAATCATTTTTCCAAGAGCCAGCATCACTCACTCCCCATAACGTAACTCTACTAATCTTTTCCTGATGCTTAATAAATAATTTAAAGAAATCAAGATATCGTTTCTCCCAACTTGACAAAACATCTGCTGGTAAACCATCAGTATAAGGATTAATCTCTTTTTTATAGGCAACAGTATCAGATATATTAGAAGTAATATTTCGTGAAGCCATAGGCAATGCACTAATATCCCATTCTGTAATCATAACCTTTACTCCAGCAGCAGCATATGCCTCTATAGCCTCTTCATATTCTTTTACACTAGGATATTCCATTCCCATATGTCCCTGCATACCAATTCCATCAATCCGTATTCCTTTTTCTTTTAATGAGTTGACTAACTTGACAATTGTTTCTCGTTTTCCTACATGCCATTCATTGTAATCATTATAATAAAGTTCTGCTCCAGGATCTGCTTCATGAGCAAATTGAAAAGCAAGAGGAATATAATCTTCTCCAATTATTTGAAGAAACTTACTATTCCGCAAAGTTCCATCATCTAATATAGCCTCATTTAATACATCCCAACCTTTAATGGCTCCTTTATAACGTTTCACAACTGTATTTATATGAGTTCTCATCCGCTCAATCAACACTTCTCTGGAAACATCGTTTCCTTCCTCATCAACAAAAAACCATCTAGGTGCTTGTGAGTGCCATAATAAAGCATGTCCCACCATATGCAAGTTATTTTGCTCACCAAAAGCAACAAACTGATCTGCTAAGTCGAATGAAAACTTTCCCTCCAAAGGTTGTATTTGTCCACTCTTCATACAATTCTCAGCAACAATAGAACTGAAATTATTTTCTATAACATCAACACCTAAAGCATCCTGTCCTTTTAATTGAGCATTACTCATGGCTGCTCCAATGTAAAAAGAATCTTTAAAAGCATCTTTAAGTGTTATTTTTTCTTCTTGTGGCTGCGTACATCCACACAGAAACAAACCCATAAGAAATAACAAAGTCATTAAACTGTAATACTTTTTCCCATTTTCCATATCATTCTTCTTTTTTATTAATAATTTATTTAATAAGTCTTTTTTCTATTTCAATATTTATTTTGTCAATTACATCATCTTCTAGTTCATATTTTGATATGATAAACATAGCTACGAAAAGAAGTATAGCAGGTATAACGGCAACTAACCATAAAATACCCTGTTCGGCAAATGCAGATTGAGTAACAGTATTTTTCTCATCAAAGTCAACAAAAGCCAAAACAAACCCAGGAACTACGCCACCTAAAGCCATACCCGCTTTAAAAAAGATACCGGTAAGTGCATTTACTATTCCTGAGATTCTCCTGCCTGTAGTATACTCCCCATATGAAATAACTTCCGGAACTAATGCCCACATATAACCTGTTGCGACAATAACCCCTGTAGATTTAATAAATTGGGCAACTAAAACTAACCAAACCTCTGTTTTAAGGGAAGGAGTAATAGATATAATATAAAGCATAGCCATACCTATTATTGCTATAGAGAGAAACACATAAAACATCTGTTTTTTCCCAATCATACGTTTTATTGCAGGTACTAAAGGCATAAAAATAAAAGCAGGAATAGATCCAAGTGCAGCAAAATAAGGTAAACTATCAGGAGCTTGTACATTATAAATCATATAATAAGAACCCGCAGAGTTTCCTATTGAAGTCATAGCAAAAGCAGTAATGAAGAAATAAGCTAAAATACGCAAAGGACGATTACGCTTAAATTCAGTCCATAAATCAGAGACTTTTACTTCTGCTGTATCTTTTTCATCCATAACTACTCGTTCTTTCGTTTGGGTATAACAAAAGATTAACAAGGCCAAACCAGTTAACGCATAAATAGTCATTGTTATAAACCAAGCCTTACCAGAAGCAGAGGAGTTAATTTTACCATCAGGAGAAAAGAACTTCACCAAAATAGGAATACCATAAGCAACGGTTAGTCCGCCTAAATTAGCCAAGAACATACGTACTGAGGTTAACTTTGTTATTTCATCTGTATCTCGTGTTAATGAGGCATTAAGTGCTCCATATGGAACATTAATCAAGGTATAACACATAGAAAGTCCAACATAAGTAATATATGCATAAAGAAGTGAACCTGAAAATCCATTCCAAAAACAAAGAATAGCAAATCCTGTCAAAGGAATTCCCCCGAGAACCAAATAAGACCGATACTTACCTAATTTGGGGTTATGCTTATCAACATAAGCACCCACAAGTGGATCCCAGATAACATCAACTAAACGTACTATAAGAAACATTACAGCTGCTGTCGCAGCAGGAATACCATATACATTGGTATAAAAGATTAAAAGATACTGAGCAACTGTTTGGTATATAAGGTTCTGGGCTAAATCACCAGAACCAAAACCAATACGTTGTAACCAGGATAATTTATAAAACCCCTTCAACTCATTAACTTGTGAAACTGAACTCATATTTTTATTTTTTTTAATTTATCCTAGTTATTCTACTTCAATATTAAATAATGATACATATAAACCTTCTCTATTTTTTAGATTTGCACCTTTAGAACTAACGATCCCAAACATAATGAACAAACTTGTTTATTGACTTTATATATATATCCTAAAAACATAAACACCCTTTTGAGAAGTAAACTCCATATATTGTTTCTATACTACGCCCTAAGATCATATCCTTATTATTCAGGTGTAACAATTTTTACTTCGCCTTTAAGTACAGAAACCAAGCAGACAAGAACAATAAATAATATCAGATTTCTTAAACTCCTCATTGTTTAGACTGTTCTTTTTCTTTTAGCGTAAAACATAATTACTTTCAGGAGCACCTAAGTAACTAGACTGTAAGCCTCCCATATTCAACATTATTTTCTGGAGAACTATTGCAGGATCTAATGGACGTATACGGATTGTATGCCTTCCTTTATCTTGAAATATATGATCCGTTTTTGTTTCTATAATCCGATTGGCTTGCCAAGCACCAAGTTCACCTTTATAATGCCCATTGATATTTACAACCTGTTCTTTACCACCATCTATGGATATAGCATAACGAAGTCCTTTATTTTCATTGAAATTTAGAGTTGGGGAAACTAAAACAATCAACTCAGCTTCACCGGTAGTTGTAACATCTACATCGTATTCCAAATAAACCTCTTTATCTGGATTTACAGTAACAGGAGTAGTCGTTACTCCAGATAAAGTTTTCCCTAAATGAGGAATAATAATCCAAGAGGCATTTTCCCCATTATGCATTGAAGAGAAGTTCTCAGCCTCTATAGAAATATAATTATCCTTCTCAACAAATACTTTCTTTCCTTTCTCCTTTATAGGTTCAACATATGTAACTTTAGGCATTACACTCTTTTCTGGTTGTTGCCAATAAGTATAACCAATTCGGACTTGATCCATCATATGAATCCACTTTCCATTTGCTATTTCCTCATGGTAATGAACAGTTAACAATGAATCACGCTTAAAGCACTCTGAAGCTTTATCTGCCCAATAATTGGCTTTCAAACTGTTCTTTTTCACATAAAACTTATTCATTGCCACAGCATAATACATTTCATATAAATTGGAACAACCATTTATAGGAAATAAAACCAATTGATCAAAAGCATCTTTATACTCGTGCGGTATATGATAATAAAGTCGCATAGCATCTACCAACAAATTCCGATAATCATTAACTACGGTTTCAAATTCATTGTAGTTACATAAACTATAGGTTGCATCATTTAACAACTCAGGTGTTACTCGATGATTATACTTGGTATATAGATTAATTAATTCAGCTGTTTTTTCCCCATATTCATCTCCAAATTGTTGAGAACACCAATCCTCTGTGTGTTGTATCAGGTTGTTTTCATTAAAACGGTCAGGGTTCCAAGCCATATCTAAAAAGAATGAAATAGGATATTCCATTGGCTTAAGATCGCCAACGTTAACAACCCAAATCTTATCCACACCATATCGGTAGGTTAAGTTCATTTGTTCCCAGATACGTTGAACCTGACTTACATTTAACCATTTTGAATTTCGCGGTCCTCCCACATAATCAAAGTGATAATACATTCCGTATCCACCTTTCCGTTTCTTTGCATTAAGATTTGGAAGTTTTCTTACATTACCCCAGTTATCATCACAAAAAAGCAAAGTAACATCATCAGGAACTCGCATTCCATGATCGTAGTAATCTTGAACCTCTTTATATAAAGCCCATACTTGTGGCGTTTTTTCTGCTTTTTCACCTGTTACCTGAGCTATAATTCTGCGTTGATCTTTCACTATTTTTTCCAACAAAGCAATGTTTGTACCCTCTTCCATTGCTTCGTCTCCATCTCCACGCATTCCTATAGTAACTACTTGTTCCCAATCTTTACTTCGCTCAATACCCGCTCTCCAAAAATCTTGTAGTCCCTTTGAGTTAGTATTGTAATTCCATTCTCCTTTTCCTCTTCTATGCCAATCTTTTTGAGCTTGAGACATAGGTTCGTGATGTGAAGTACTCATCACAATACCATACTCGTCAGCTAAAACTCCATTTAAGGCATCATCATCGTAAAAAGCACTGTTCCACATAGCTGGCCAAAGAAAATTCCCTTTCAAACGAAGAATTAGTTCAAACACTTTTTCATAGAACTTACTATTAAAACCACCAAAAGTAGCGTGAACCCATCCTCCTAAAGCGGGCCATTCATCATTCAAAAAGATTCCTCGATAAGTTACTGCAGGCTCGCCTTCAGTATAAACTCCCGGCTTAAAATATAATGCATTACTTGTTTTTACAGGAACATCTGCCCAATAATACCAAGGTGATACACCTATTTGAGAAGACAGTTCATAAACCCCATAAATGGTGCCTCTCTTATCACTTCCAACAATAACAATAGCCTCTTCAACACCTTCTAAAGGATTCTTTACATCCGTAATAATATATTTTTCGTTCTTT
The DNA here is from genome assembly GCA_964583185.1 of uncultured Bacteroides sp. Lineage (GTDB taxonomy): Bacteria > Bacteroidota > Bacteroidia > Bacteroidales > Bacteroidaceae > Bacteroides_E. The sequence goes on from CAZOVL010000039.1 coordinate 8,322, forward strand.
CCTTTAATTTCAGACTCATCTATCTTTCCTTCTTTAATCAACTTGTCAATAAGATTTGATTTACCTATTGTACCAACGATTAAAACCCTTTGATTTTTCTCCTCACTCGGTATATTTCCGGTAACTTTCCTAAAATCTTCTCTTAAATTGTCTATGGCAATCTGTACCCCTTTATAGTCTTCTTCGTCAGCAAGTATGGCTAATGGTTTACTATTAACAACTAAAGGCACACTACCACTAAATTCATTAGAAAAAACAAATTGTCTCTTATCTACCGAAGCATTAGCAACTATCGATATTAATAGAAAGCAAATACAACAAATTAACTGATGTTTATTTCTTCTTTTCATTATTATTTATATTCATAGAGTTTCACATGTAAAATACTAAAATCATCTACGCCAATACGCACATGACGTCCCTGGTGTGTTTGATCTCCATTTAATCGACGGATAAACTTTAATTCTCCCTTTTCATCTATACTAACTTCGTCAACAGTTCCTATTCCTGCTCTTAAATCACCTCTCCATTTATTTTCATTAATAGTTTGTCCCCCTTGCACTACAAATCCATCTTCTCCTAATGCTTTTTCTACTATTGTACTTTGCTCATCTCGTTTCTCAAATTCCAAGACAATTCCACTTCCAGCAATTATATACTCATTTTTTGCTAAACGCAATATTAACCCACCACCATCAGGCCAAACAGTTCCATCAGTTGCTCTTGCATCCCAAGGTAAAGTAAAAAAGTGACGACAGGTTATTCTCAAATCATCATCAAATAGGATTCTCTCATTATTTTCTTGGTCAAATAGTAAACCTTTGGTTAATCCTTGTCCTTGGTATTTTGTAAGAATTGGCATTAATTCTTTTAGCTTAGAGTAAGCTAACACCAATTTATTATTTGGGTTATCTGATCCATTTTCAATCGAAAAAGGACAATATCCTATGGCATCGTGTTCTCCAAAAACATAAAAGGCTTGCACCCCATTATTCTCTCCCAATCGCACTTCGGGAATAAATAAAGGATTATTAGCTAACTTATATTGAGCCACCCAATCAGCAAAACCTTTATCATATAAATCAGGAGCCAATAAATCTATATTAGGAGCTCCACATTTCCAAATGTCAATCAAGTGTGCTAAAGGTCCAGCAGAAGGATACTCTCCCGGTTTTCTACCTCTACTATTCATTGCTGCATTAACATATAAAGGAATATTATGTATTGAACGTGCTGAAACAGCTAATTTTTCAACATATTGTGAATAACTCCAAGCCATAAAAATTTCATCTGTGTACAAATCATCCCCAAACACTTCCTGCCAGGTTCCTTTTGTTTTATAGTTTTGTTTTCCCCATTTTTCCATTAACCAAGGATGAAGGTGTTTTTTATTTTTCCCCAGATAACTCATTAATGTTTGAGGAACTTGTTGAGTAAATAGATCATTTGCTATTTTAGAATAATCACGTGCATCTTCAAGCATACCTATTTCGTTTTCTATTTGCACCATAATTACTGTTCCATCTTTATCAACTTTGGCTATATGTTTCATCATTTCAGAAAAGGCACGATTATCTGCTTCATTAACATTATCAGAAAAAGAGCTGGCTATCTCTAACGGCTTACCTAACTTTGTATATGCACGTGGATACTTCTTGTAGTTTTTCTTAAACCAAAGAGGAGTATAACAACTCATAGAATTTTTCCAAGCACCAAACCAAAGGAAAACCACTTTTAAATTATTCTGATGAGCTTGACTTATTGTCTTATCAATCAAATCAAAATTATAGTTCCCTTCTTCAGCTTCTATTAAGTCCCAATAAGCAGGAACAAGAACTGTATTAAGTCCCATTCGTTCTAATTTTGGAAATATATTTTCAATATCCATAGCTGACGAAGCAGATGAGTTTCCCAATTCACCACCCAAAACTAAAAAAGGAGTATTGTTTACAACCAACTGTGTGGCCAATCCTTTTTTTGTAAAATATGACACCTTATTTTGAGCCTCAGCAAATAAGCAACAAGTTATAATAAAAAACAGAAACAACAGAAATTTTCTCATAGTCCTAAAAATATAAAAGCATCAATATAAAATTCTCCCAATAAATCTCACTAAATATTATACAAATGTAAAATTAAGATTATTCAAAATGCAATTAAGTAAATTATGGATCTCAAAACTTTCATTATGTTACATCGACCTACTTTTGTTACATAAATTATACCTATCGTTACATTACCTTAAATACAAAAGAAAAGAAGCCTATAGATATTGTATTTTATCTTAGACAAAGAATTTTCTAAGTTTTATTTTCTTAACTTTGAAAAACAGTTACCATTTAACTCTAATATTCAAATGCGAAAAACAACACATATCTCATTATTATTTTTTCTATCTTTCTTTTTTACTTTTTCTTCAAAAGCTCAAATACGCTCTTTTTTCTCCACGGATAATGGATTATCCAATAGTTTGATTAATCAAATTTATCAAGATAAAAAAGGCTATATATGGATAGCAACAGAATATGGTTTAAACAAGTTTGATGGTTTAAAATTCACCACATACTATCATATAAAAGGAGACTCAACATCCATTAAACATAATTACATAAAAAGAGTGTTTGAAAGTAGTACTGGAGATTTTTATATAGGCACCCTCACAGGATTAATGAAGTTTAACAAGGAAACTGATTCTTTCCTAAACGTTGAATTATCCAGAGAAAATAAAATTGTTCACCCACATATTAGTTCAATAATTGAGAGTAAAAACGGAGATATCTGGCTCACTACCTCAGGACAAGGTGTATTTAGATTAAAACACGGAGAAAATAAATTCAAATCAGAAGCTGATTTAACCTTAGCTCTTAATAGCATTTATCTGAATTCGATTTACGAAGACTCACAAGGTTTAATTTGGTTTGGGAGTGAAAATAATGGATTAAATTATTATAACCCCCAAACAGAAGAACTAAAATCGTTTAAAGCTCCAAACGAAATAAACAGCAATAATATATCGGTTATTAATGAAGATTCGGAAGGAACCCTATTTGTTGGTACATTAACTAAAGGGCTTAATAAATACAATCGTGAAGCAAAAAAATTTGAACCTATTACATCTAACTATAACTCATCTCTATTCATAAAAACACTTGAATTAGACAGTAATAATAGATTATTCATTGGTACAGATGGACAAGGTCTCTACACATACAATCATAAAGAAAACAAAATTGAGAACTATCAATTAAGTTCTGCACCATTCAACATATCTAAAGAGAAAATACACTCTATCCTTTTTGATAATCAAAATAATTTATGGCTAGGTTTTTTCCAAAAAGGTCTTCTTTTTATACCTATTTCCGGATACAAGTTCGACTATTATGGCTATAAATCCACAGAAAACAACATTATAGGTTCCAACTCTGTTACCTCTATATACAAAGATAGCGATGGCATACTATGGGTAGGTACAGATAATGATGGATTATATGGTATTAATAAAAACAAACGCAATAACTTTCACTATAAAAAAACGAGTGATCCAAATTCTGTTCCAAACCTTATCCACTGCATATTTGAAGATTCTTCTAACAATCTGTGGTTAGGCTCATATACTGACGGGTTAGCTAAGTTTAATAAACAAAATGGGAAATGTGAATATATTAAAGACTTTACTGATAAAAAAGTATATAATATAACTGAAGACAAGAGCGGAAATTTATTAGTCGGAACATTTGCTTCCGGATTTTATTTAATAAATAAAGAAGGGGTTATTATTGAACACTTTGAATCTTCTAAGCGAGAAATGGATCTATTCTCCGTTGATGAATTATCTAATGATTGGATTAACACCATAATGATCGATAGGGATGGGCTGGTCTGGATAGGGCATTATAAAGGATTAAGTTGCTACAACCCTGAAAACAAATCGTTTCTCACTTTTTTCAAAGCAAACAACATATTGCCTGGAACCGAAGTAAACACGTTACTAGAAGATAAATACGGGAAAATTTGGATTGGCACCTCTTCCGGACTATACAGTTTTAATAAGAAAACAGAAGATTTTGAACACTATACCATTACAAATGGGCTATCGAATGATGTTATTTGTGGTATAAGAGAGGACAATCAAGATAATCTATGGATAAGTACCTATCGAGGTATTAGTAAACTTAAAAGAAAGGATAATTCTTTTCACAACTATTTTGCTTCTGATGGCTTACAAGGAAATGAGTTTTCTAAAGGAGCTGTTTATCAAGATAAGAATGGAAAAATCTATTTTGGCGGAATAAATGGTGTAACATCCTTTTTCCCGTATGAAATTGTAGAAGAGAAAAAAGAGTTAAACATCTCATTGACTAACTTTTTCATTTACAATAAAGCTATAAAAAAAGGAGAGAAATCGAATGGCAATGAAATTATAACAAATACAACAGATGGTGATATTTCTTTTAAACTCAACCACAATGAGAATACTTTTAGTTTTGAATTTTCCACATTTGAATTCTCAAATCCGGAAAAAATTTCTTATCTCTATAAAATAGAACAATTAGATTCTGAATGGATAAACACTTCAAGTGGAGTGAATAAAATAACCTATAATAACCTTCTTCCGGGGAAATATACATTCAAAGTAAAAGCTTATGATAATAATAATTTCTCCCCTGTAAAATCTTTTAACATAACTATTCTTCCTCCGTGGTATAAGTCCATATGGGCTTATGGGCTCTATGTTCTTTTATTTCTTCTTCTGATTTTCTCCATCGTAGAATACATTCTTTCACGCATACGCTACAAACAAGAGCTACAAGAAAAAGAACAAGCAGAAAAAGTAAGTGAGGCAAAACTTCAGTTTTTCATTAACATTTCGCATGAGATACGAACCCCAATGACTTTAATTATTAATCCTCTTGAAAAATTAATTAAAGAGAACAAAAATCAGGACACACAGAAAACTTATCTGATGATATATCGAAATGCCCAAAGAATATTAAGACTGATTAACCAACTAATGGACATACGAAAACTAGATAAAGGTCAAATGACATTAAAATGCAGAGAGACAAATCTTGTAGGATTTATTGAAGATTTAGTTTTAACCTTTGAATATATGGCGACAAAGAAAAACATTAAGTTCACCTTTGAACACGAAATGTCTGAACTAATGGTTTGGATTGATCTAAATAATTTCGACAAGGTACTGCTAAATATTCTATCTAATGCATTTAAATATACACCTGAAAATGGGGAAATAAAAATCATACTTACTGTTGGAAAGTGGAGCGAGGTTCAGAATTATTTTGAAATTAAGATTATTGACAATGGTATAGGGATTGATAAAGATAAGATAGAAGCTATTTTTGAACGTTTTTATCAAATTGATAATGACAAAACAAATTCCAACTTCGGAACCGGTATTGGACTACATCTGGCAAAATTACTCGTAGAAATGCATCAAGGAATCATCTTTGCTGAGAACAGAACAGATACCCAAGGTAGTCAGTTCACTATACAAATTCCATTAGGCAATAAACATTTTAAGCCTGAAGGAACAGACTCTCAATTAAAAAAATCTCCTACTATTATTTCTCCGGACACCAGAGCAAAAGCACACAGTGTAGCCTTGGAACAATATGATACCACTCACTTAGAAAACAAAAAATCAAAAACAAACTATAGCATATTAGTTGTTGAAGATGAGGATGAGATTCGAGAATATATTAAAAATGAATTATTATCCGACTATAAAATAAGTGAAGCTAAAAATGGAAAAGAGGCACTGGATTTTATATTAAAAGAAAAGCCGGACTTAATTGTTAGCGATGTGATGATGCCTGAAATGGATGGGATACTTTTAAGTAAGAAGGTGAAAGAAAACATTAATATTAATCATATTCCTATTATTTTACTTACAGCAAAGGTTCAACCTGAAGATAAAATAGAAGGATTGGAAATTGGGGCTGACGCCTACTTAACCAAGCCTTTTAATACTGATATATTAAAACAAACCATTAATAATTTAATATCTAATAGAGAAAGATTAAAAAACAAGTATAGTGGGCAGCAAAATCAAGAAGATAAAATAGAAACAATCAAAATCAAATCTTCTGATGAGATATTCTTAGAAAGAGTTATGAAAACCATTAATGACAATCTTTCCAATCCGGAGTTAAATGTGGAAATGCTTGCACAGGAAGTTGGCATAAGTCGTGTGCATATGCACAGAAAACTTAAAGAGTTAACCAATCAATCAGCTAGTAGTTTTATCCGTGCCATCCGGTTAAAACAAGCAGCAACTCTGCTCACTAGTAAGAAACTATACATTTCAGAAGTAGCTTATGCAACAGGATTTAGTAATATATCACATTTCTCAAACTCATTCAAAGAATTCTATGGAATGTCCCCAACTGAGTATGTAAAAGAAAAAGGAATTGAAGAAGACAAAAGAAAGCACTAAGGCCTTATTATTAATATTTACAAATAATTAAAAAAGAGATTCTACAGAAGCATATGAACTAGTTCATATGCTTCTGTTATAAGTTAAAAGACTTTTTGCTTTATGATGTATCAACAAGCAAACCATTTGTTACAACTACCTTTTCATAAGAATAATAGAAACATTAACTTCACATTCAACTATTAAATTATAATGATATGAAGAATTTCTCTATTTATCTTTTCTGTTTAGTTGCAATAGGAATGATTAGTTGTTCACAAATTAATAAAGCAACTTTCTCCTACTTTGAGTATCGTGGTATGGATCAAAGGTTTGAACAAAAAATAGATGTTCAAAAAGAATACTTTAACCCTATTTTTAGTGGTTTTTACCCTGATCCTAGCATTTGTAGAAAAGGAGATACCTACTTTTTAGTTCACTCCTCTTTTTCCTATTATCCGGGTGTGCCTATTTTTTATAGTACTGATTTGGTTAATTGGAAACAAATTGGACACGTTTTAAATCGACCTTCTCAATTACAATTAAATGAAGGGATAAGACTATCCGGAGGTATTTATGCCCCCGCAATAGAGTATAACGAATACAACGACACATTTTATATGATTACTACCAGTGTTGATGGAATTGGAAACTTTGTTGTAAAAACTAAAGACCCAATGTCAAACAATTGGTCTGACCCCATCCGGTTGCCTAATGTGGGAGGAATAGATCCTTCTTTATTTTTTGATGATGACGGAAAAGCATACATTGTACACAATGATGCTCCAGAAGGACAACCTGAATGGGATGGACATAGAGCCGTGTGGATACACAACTACGACACAGAGAAAGATATTACTTTTGGAGAGAAAAAAGTAATCCTAGATGGTGGTGTTGACCGTAGCACTAAACCTGTATGGATTGAAGCACCTCATATATACAAAGTAAACAATAGATATTATCTTATGGCTGCAGAAGGTGGAACAAGTATCAATCACTCTGAAGTGATACTTAGTTCCGATCATATTAAAGGACCTTATACTCCTTTTGCAGATAACCCAATATTAACTCAACGAGACTTAGCGGAGCCACGTGAAGATATTGTTACCAGTGTGGGACATGCTGATTTAATACATACCCCGGAAGGCGATTGGTATGCCGTTTTTCTTGGTTGTCGGCCATATGAAGGCAATCACTATAACACAGGAAGAGAAACCTTTTTACTTCCCGTTAAATGGGAGAATGAATATCCAATTATTCTAGAAAAAGGTAAACCTGTACCTACTGTTGTACAGAAAGAGAATCTAAAACCCTCAACTAGTTACCACACAGGAAACTTTACCTGGCTTGATGATTTCACCTCTCAAAGCTTAGCAAATGAATGGTTATTTATTCGAACTCCTGTAGATAAATGGTGGAACTTATCAAACAAACAATTAGAGATTGACCCCATTAATAAGAATATCTTTGAAACTCTTAACCCAGCATTTATAGGAAGAAGACAACAACACTTAAGTTTTGAAATAGAGACAGAACTCAACTTCTCACCGCAAAATGAGTATGAAATCGCTGGATTAGTATGCTATCAAAAAGAAACCCATAACTTTGTTTTTGGAAAAACCTTAAAAGATGGAAAACCCATAATCATATTAGATCGTTCAGAAGGAAAAGTCAAACGTATAAGTGAGATAGATATTCCTCACAACAAAAAAAACAAACCAATCCAATTAAAAATTAAAGGAGAGAAAGATAAATATAGTTTCTTTGTTTCTTTTGATTCAGGCTTAAGTTGGGAAATGGTTGCCTCAGAAATCAATGCTAAAAACTTGAGTACTGAATCAGCTGGAGGATTTACCGGTGTAACATTAGGGATGTATGCTTCTAAAAACCACCTAGCACCTAAGAACTAAAAATAAACCTAAGTGGTTCGTATTATTCTAATAAAGGGAAGAAATAATTCAGTTTATTTCTTCCCTTTATATGTATCAAGAATTATGAGTTGAATGATAAGAAAAGTGGATTATCATTCCATCTCCTACACGACTAACTGAAAGAATAAGAAGTAGAAAAACTATTGAGTTCTATTTTTTATGTGTATTTTCAGGAAGAATAATATACCAAAATGGAACATAATAAAAAGAACTACAACCGACTGCTTGTTATTGTCTGTTTAGCCTCAGGCTTAGTTCCCTTTATGGGTTCATCTCTTAATCTTGCTCTACCTTTTATCAACAAAGAGTTAGGCCTTACAGCAGTAACTGCTAGCTGGCTACAAACCATCTACTTATTATCTACTGCCATTTTTCAAATTCCATCGGCACGAATTGCGGATATTATTGGGAGGAAAAAAATCTTCTTAATAGGAATTCTTCTTTTCAGTATCTCAGCCTTTCTATCTGCATTCGCCACTTCAGGTGAGTTACTCATCTTTTACCGGTTTTTAATGGGAGTTGGAAGTGCAATGGCATTCAGCACTACGATTGCTATACTTGTAGCAAAAACTCCCGGACATATGCGAGGTAAAGCTTTGGGAATTAATACGGCAGCGGTCTATTTTTCATTTGCTGCCGCTCCCATTATTGGTGGAGCTTTAACTCAATACTTAGGATGGAAGAGTATATTTATTACCTCCGGAATCATTAGTTTAACAACCTTTATAGGAGGTTTTTTCTACATACAAGATGACTGGAGATCAGAAGAAGACACCTCGTTTGATTATTGGGGTGCACTTTTATATGCCATAGGGCTATCTACCTTAATTTATGGTTTCTCCAAATTGCCTCAATTTACAGGATTCATTCTCACTTTCTCCGGTGCATTTCTCCTTTTCTACTTTGGCTATTTTGAGAAAAAACAATCATCTCCTGTTTTTAACATTCAATTATTTTTAGAGAACAGGGTGTTGCGGATGTCTTTACTTTCTGCTTTGATTAACTACTCTTCTACTTATGCCATATCTTTTATGTTGAGCATTTATTTGCAATACGTAAGGGGTTTGTCTCCACAAGAAGCAGGGTTTATATTGGTTGCACAACCCTTAGTTATGGCCTTTTCAACTATTAAAGCAGGAAGTTTGTCCGATAGGAAATCACCCACTCTTTTAGCCACTTTAGGCATGCTTATTGTAGCCATTGGATTAATGGGTCTGGCATTTATAAATGAATCAACCCCCTTTGCAGCTATAGCAGTCACCTTGTTGTTCTTAGGTCTTGGTTTTGGTTTATTTTCATCTCCTAACACAAATATCATTATGGGGGCTGTAACGAATAAAGATTATAGTGGAGCTTCAGCCAGTATGGGAACTATGCGCTTAACAGGACAGGCTTTCAGTATGGGGTTAGCAATGATGGCTTTTTCACTCACCATAGGAAATACCACTTTTGAGTCTGCTGATGGTAATAGCTTGGTCTTAGCAACTCGTATTACATTTGTAGTCAGCTCTATACTCTGTTTAATTGGAGTATATACTTCATCCATTAGAAAAAAGCAGCACATCAAACTTTAATTAAAATGAACGCCGAACAAAAAGACAAACAGAAAGGAACTAAACTCTGGCTAGACTGGGCCATTGAACTACAAGCAATTGCTCAGAACGGATTAACTTTTAGCAATGACTTGTACGATGTAGAACGCTATCACAGAATCAGAGAGATTTCGAGTGAAATCATTAGCAAACACAGTGATTTATCGATTGAAAAAGTAAAAGGCTTATTTTGTAGTGAATCGGGCTATCAAACTCCAAAAATAGAAACACGAGCAGCTATTTTTCAAGGAGAAAAGATTCTAATGGTAAAAGAAAATGATGGATTATGGTCTTTACCCGGTGGATGGGTTGATGTAAATCAAACTATAAAAACCAACACCATAAAAGAGGTAAAAGAGGAGTCTGGTCTTGATATCAAAGTGATACGCATCATTTCTCTTTTAGATCGTAATAAGTATAACACTCCTATTTATGCCTATAATGTATGCAAAGTCTTTGTTCTTTGTGAAAAAACCGGAGGCTCTTTTCAGCCCAACATAGAGACCTTAGAAAGTAATTATTTTAGCTTAAATAAACTACCTCCTCTTGCTATAGATAAAAACACAAAAGAACAAATAGAACTATGCTTTAAGGCTAATAAAGATAAAAAATGGGAAGTCTACTTTGACTAATTACGACAAGAAATCAAAAAAAGCTTTTTTCACTCTACAGAATTATATGTTTTCAAGTAAAAACGTACCCTATTCAAAAGCCACAGAACTCCATTTTTAGAGCCTTTTCATCGGTCTAGGATCGAAGGCCTGTCGGTCTAGGACTGAAGGGTGCTCGGTCTAGGACCGAAGAGGGTTAGGTCTATGACCGTATTACCTCCCCATTTATTTTTAGTTTCAACAGCAACTTGCCAACAAACAAAAAAAGGATACTTCGTAAAGAAATATCCTTCTCTATTTTTTCAATAAAAAATTAACGTATGGTTACCATAGTAGCACCAAATCCATACTCTTTAAATGAAGCATCTTGTACTATCACTCGTTTATATTTTTTCTTCAATTCATCGGCTATGGCTTTTCTCAGTACACCATCGCCTTTGCCATGGATAAAAACGATTCGCTGTCCCGGTTTATTCTTGTTTTCATCCATTACCATATTAAACTCTTTCAACTGATATTCCAAAATATCCTTATTACTCATTCCCTGAATAGTATCAATTAATTCATGAATATGCAAATCCACTTCTAGTATACTATTCTTTTCCTTTCGTTTCTCTCGCTTTATCGGACGATTGACATCTACAGTTTTAGGTTGGATAATAGCCTCTTCTAAAGAGTGGGGATTAACCGTAAAGGATTGATAGGGTATATCATCTTTCACCACATCATAAAGTAAAGCAGGTTCGGAAAAGAACTCCGTATCTTTGAATAAATGTAATTTATAAAACTTCACGATGTCTATTTTCATTTCAACTAATAAAGCTTCTTTCAAATCATATCCTTTATTATTCTTGAAAGGAATAAGCTGAATAGCTACCCACTCAATTTCGTTTAATCTTAGTTTATCAAAACTCTCTATCAACAATTTAGAGTTAGGCTCCAACAATCCGTGACTACGCAATTGCCATTCACCTTCTTGTTCGCTTTGATAAGTATAATACATATAATAGTTACTATCATTAATTAAATAACTATCAAACTCTGTTGATTGTAATTCTCTGCTATTTTCAGGAACAAAACCTAAAAACACATTTAAACTATCTCTCCCCTTTTCTTCAAATACGGGTTCTTCAAGTGTCTGACGTCCAACTCTTAACTCTTCTTCAACCTTGGTTTCCACCTGAGGTTGTTTTTTCTCTATGTTGTAAGCATCTGTAACAATTACTACCAAGTCGGTTAATGCAACAGGAAAATCAAACCCACTTTCATCTTCTACCCAAGCTGTTTGTTTATCCTTAAATCCGGTTATTACACCGCCTCCCACGTCGTTTAAGAAACGAACTTTATCTCCTATTTTCATATCTATGATTTTAAACTCTCCTTTAGAATTCTAGAAACTCACCTTTTATTTCAGCAAATATCGCTATTTTTGCCCTAGAAAAGAAGTGTATAGATGGAAAATAGAACGCAACAAATTCAAATAAAAAATTATAACTATCCTCTCCCCGATGAACGAATCGCTAAATTCCCTCTTCCCGAGAGAGATGAATCTAAACTTTTAATTTACAATCAGGGGAACATAAGTGAAGATATTTTCTATAATTTATCCGATTACTTACCCAAAGATCATCTTTTGATTTTCAATAACACGCGCGTTATTCAAGCTCGTATACGCCTGCAAAAAGAGACAGGGGCAACCATTGAGATTTTTTGTTTGGAACCGGCACAACCTGCAGATTACAATCTGAATTTTCAGGAAACCCAACACTCGTCATGGTACTGTATGATTGGAAATTTAAAGAAATGGAAAGAAGGAGAGCTCAGACAGACAATTACCTTTAAAAATTCTTCTGTTACTTTATGTGCAACTAGAGGAGAGGCACACGAAACAGGACATCGTGTAGATTTTCATTGGGATAATCCCTCTTTTACCTTTGCTGACATACTGGAAGCTTTTGGTGAGTTACCCATACCGCCCTATCTAAACAGAAAAACCATTGAAAAAGATAAAACGACTTATCAAACCGTTTATTCCAAGATAGAGGGGTCTGTAGCGGCACCTACCGCCGGACTTCATTTTACTACCCGTGTTTTTAATCGATTCAAAGAGTTAAACATAGCTTGTGATGAAGTGACTTTACACGTAGGAGCAGGGACTTTTAAGCCGGTAAAAAGTGAAGAGATTGGAAATCATGAAATGCATACCGAATACTTTTCAGTAAAAAAGGAGACCATTCAACAACTCATTGCTTATGATGCAAAAGTCATAGCAGTAGGAACAACCTCCGTTCGAACATTGGAAAGTCTTTATTACATTGGGGTTTATCTTGAAAACTACCCCAATGCCAATGAAGAGGATTTGGCTGTAAAACAATGGCAACCCTATAGTGATGAGACTTCTTTAAGTGCGATGCATTCTTTAAAAAACATCTTGGCTTATTTGGAGCAACATAATTTGGATAGACTGAATACACATACGCGCATCATCATTGCTCCTGGCTATGAATATAAGTTGGTAAAGGCAATGGTAACAAACTTTCATCAACCCCAAAGCACATTGTTATTATTGGTTTCGGCTTTTGTTAAAGAAAATCACTGGAAAGATATTTATGAGTTTGCATTGAATCATGATTTTCGTTTTCTTAGCTATGGCGATTCATCCCTATTAATTCCATAGACAAAGATTAACAAAACGAGTTGACTTTATAATGCTACAGTTATAATAATAAAACAAGAAAGCCTACTTTGCATAAAAGTAGGCTTTCTAATCGGTGTGTATATCTTAGATATTAAATAATTTCCTGAATCACTTGAATTACTTCATTTGCAATTTGGTCTGCCTCTTCTTTTGTATGAGCTTCACTATATACACGAATAATAGGCTCAGTATTACTTTTCCGAAGATGTACCCATTTATCAACGAAGTCAATTTTCACTCCGTCAATCGTATTTATCTCCTCTTTGGCATATCTCTGCTGAACTTCTTTAAGTAAAGCATCTATATCAATCTCCGGAGTTAAGTCAATTCGTTTCTTAGCCATAAAATAGGCAGGATAAGTGGCTCTTAATTCACTAACGGTCTTTTTCTCGTGTGCCAGATGAGAAAGAAATAAAGCGATGCCCACCAAAGCATCTCTTCCGTAATGACTAGCAGGATAAATAACCCCTCCATTGCCTTCACCACCAATAACTGCATTGGTCTCTTTCATTTTAGACACTACATTGACCTCTCCAACTGCTGCAGCATTATATTCCATACCATAACCACGAGTTACATCTCGTAAAGCACGAGTAGAACTCAAGTTAGACACTGTATTGCCGGGTGTATGTTTCAATACATAATCTGCAACGGTAACCAAAGTATATTCTTCACCGTACATTTCTCCGTTTTCAGCTATAATAGCGAGTCGATCTACATCCGGATCAACCACAAAGGCTACATCTAAATCACCCTCTTTCATTAACTTCATAATATCACCCAAGTTCTCTTCTAAAGGCTCTGGATTATGGGCGAAATCACCTGTTACATCATTATGAAGTTTTTCTATTCTTTCAACACCTAATTCCTTCAATAAATCGGGCAGAATCAAACCACCAACAGAATTCACGCTATCAATGGCTACGTTAAATTTAGCATCTTTAACAGCCTCAACATCAACTAAATCTAATGCCAGTACACTATCAATGTGCTGTTTATTATAAGTCAAGTCCTTTTTATAGCTACCTATTTCATCAACAGAAACATAATCAAAATCTTCAAATTCGGCTAATTTAAGGATGGATTCTCCTTGTAATGCATCTAAAAACTCACCGTTACCATTTAGCAACTTCAGTGCATTCCATTGCCTTGGATTATGAGAAGCGGTTATGATTATACCACCTGCAGCATCTTCTTTTTGTACAGCCACTTCAGTAGTGGGAGTAGAAGCCAAATCAATATCAACAACATCCCAACCTATTCCCATCAAAGCTCCAACAACCAAATGATTAACCATCTCACCCGATATACGAGCATCACGCCCTACAATAATTTTATTGTTTTTTTTAGGCTGAGTGCGTCTCATATATGTTCCATAAGCTGACGCAAATTTAACAATATCTAATGGAGTTAAAGCATCACCTACTTGCCCACCAATAGTACCTCGGATACCCGAGATTGATTTTATAAGTGTCATTTAAAATGTATTTAAGTGTGTTTTCTTATTTCTTTTC
>CAZOVL010000040.1:0-14622 GCA_964583185.1 uncultured Bacteroides sp.
ACAACACTTTTAATGTTGGGGTCCTGGGTTCGAGTCCCAGACGGATCACAAAAAAACGCAAGAATTTGATAGTCAAATTCTTGCGTTTTTTCTTTTACGATTTTGCACCACAGTTTTTTTACTCCAAGTTATTTGATTCTATTTCTTGCCTTCCGAAAGAACTATCTGATGCTGATCTGACTCCCCCCCCCTCTGTCTTGATACCTTTCGGATCCACCTATTTTTGCTTAAAGAAGTTTAGTCTCTTCTTGCATATATTATACAAGGACCGAAGTAAACTTGTATTTACCCTTTATACTATTTTCTTTTTTGGATAGCAAGAGGGTCTTTCCTTTTTCAGTTTACTTATAACCTGAGTTCGATTAATCTTTCTTCCTAATTTAAAATGAAATAAGGCAATAATTTCGTACATTTAACTATCTGATGCTTAATTATATAACGAAAAGATTACCTTATGATTTGTTTTGATAAAGTTACTAAACTTTATCAAAGAGTTCTCGTGGAACTAAATCCATATTTTGTTTTTAAAATAGGCTGACCGACTAGCCCTTTATCACTGGTTTTACTTATATGAAGTTTTGTTTGTGGTAAAACCAAAATACACATCTAAGGCGAAACCGAAAGGGAGCAGCTTTTTTATTAAAACTTTAGTTGGTCATTTTCAATATCAAAAGACATTCACTCAAAAAGAAATCATTATCTTTAATAAAAACAGAAAAATGAAAGACCTAGTAAATGGACGTTGTGGTTGGTGTGGGACTGACGAATTATATGTAAAATATCACGATGAGGAATGGGGGAAATTAGTTAATGATGATAATGTTCTTTTTGAGTTCGTCACCCTTGAGGGTGCTCAAGCAGGTTTAAGCTGGATTACGATTCTCAAAAAGCGTGAAGGGTACCGCAAAGCCTTCCATAACTTTGATGTTCTTAAAGTGTCTCAAATGACTAAAGCAGAAATAGAACGGCTGATGAGCTTTGACGGAATAGTAAAAAATAGATTAAAAATTACATCAACCATAAATAACGCCCAACGGTTTATTGAAGTAAAAAAAGAATTTGAGAGTTTTTATAATTATACACTCACCTTTTTCCCTAACAAACAACCGATAGTAAATAATTATCAATCGTTAGATGAAGTTCCTGCTTCATCTTCAGAATCTGACGCTATGAGTAAGGACATGAAAAAAAGAGGATTTAAGTTCTTTGGATCTACAATCTGCTATGCTCATTTACAAGCCACAGGTTTTGTGAATGATCATTTAGTTGATTGTATTTGCAGGAAGCGAAATAAATAGTATCTCTAAAAGTAAATTCATTCAGCACTTAAAAATAAACTAGAAAATCAGTAAATATATACTTTGACACGACAGGTTTAATAGGTGGAGATTTTTTTCATGTTTTATTTTTATTCTCATTCCTCCCCTATTTACTGTTTAATTGTAGCTTGAGGAGTATTCGTTTTCATTACTAGCACATTAAGCTATAAATAAGTTCTCTTTTCAATAACGAATAATAATAAAATCAAGTATTTTAGACCAGAACATACAGAGATCAATATATGGCACTGTTTTTTAATAACATACATATTAAATCATCAGAGGTAAACTCAGAAGTTCTCAAAGATCAGATAATCAATAGAATAAAAGAATATCATATTAATAATGATTATGAATTTGTTGAAGATGAAGATTCTGCTGATAAATCTGTCATTATAAATTTCTCTTCAGACTCTCCTTGGGTATCTATTTATGATGAAGAAGGCTCATACAACCTTGATATTCTCAGTGAACTTGGCAAAGAGTTTTCTAAACAACAGAGTACGCATTGTATCACTATCCACATTGTAGATAACGATTATATAACTATGGGGTTATTCAAGAATGGTAAGTATCTAGAACAGATGACTAATCTCTATTTGTTAATCGATTTAGAAACTGATATACCTGAAATATGGGCTGAGCTAACTCCCAATCAATCATTTGAAGATATAAAGGATATATGGAGACATACTGTTTTTTCCACTACAAACTTCTTAAAAGATTTTTCAAAATTAATAAATATCCCTTCTTATCGCTTATTGAGTGATTATTATATTGCAGAAAAAGAAACCTCACCTTTCAGTACTTCTTTGCATTTTGCCGATAAAAAAACCCAAAAATCTGAAACGATCCCCAATCTTGTATCATTTCAAATGCTTGCCAGAAAAGAGAGTAGTGAATTTAAATTATTTCATGTAAAGAGAATGAAATGGATAATAACTAATGCGGGAGATGCTTCTACAGGTATGAATGTACTTATTTCCGGTGGAGCCATAGATAAACTATATGTTATGCCTACTACTGCTAAAATTAGTTATTACAATCAAGAAGAATACAAAGAAGAATATACTTGTGAATTTAGAAAAACCGGAAAGAAAACAAAAGATCAACTTTTTTATATTTCCATACCAAAACTATTCATCCCCAAAGGAAAAGAGTTTATCCCTTCTAGAAAGCCCAATAAAAACAAACAAAACCTAGAGTTTTTATATAGTAGAGCAATTCAACTAGAGATTGAGTTTTTAGGATTAAACAGTGGAGAAGAAGAGATGCATTTATTTGTTATGCCTTTTAAAAACAAAGAGAACGGATTCCTTTATGATTCTATAGAGATAACTGTTTCCAAATAAGAGAGGTTCTATTATTTTTATGTTCTATAAGTGCAGAATAAAAAAGAGAATGCAAATTCTTTAACTCATACACTATTTAATTAGATAAAGTATACTCGGTTAAAATATTTAACGTAACTTTATTAGAACACATCTAATATATATCACTAATTATGAATGAACTTCAATTTGAAACTAGCCCTTATTTACTCCAACATGCAGAAAACCCTGTAAATTGGAGAGCATGGAATGATAAAAGCTTAAACCTTGCTGTAGAACAAAATAAACTGATTATAGTAAGTATTGGATATTCCACATGCCATTGGTGCCACGTTATGGAACACGAAAGTTTTGAAGATAAAGAGGTCGCAAAACTTATGAATCGCCATTTCATATCCATTAAGGTGGATCGAGAAGAGCGTCCGGATATAGATGCTCATTATATGAAAGCAGTACAGTTAATGAACCAACGTGGAGGATGGCCTCTTAATGTGGTTTGTTTGCCCAATGGGATACCAATATGGGGTGGTACATATTTCCGCAAACAAGAATGGATGGAATATCTAACTCAACTACAAACTATTTTTGTTGGTAATCCGGAAGAATTGTACAGTTATGCTGAAAAAATTAATAGTAACATAGCTAATGCAGGAAAAGCTCCCATAAAGATAGAAGAGGAGAACGACTTTGATATGGACGAGTTGGTTAAAGACTGGTTTCACTATTTTGATAGGAGTTACGGTGGATATGGAAGAGCTCCAAAATTTATGATTCCTAACAGTCTTAACTTCTTACAAAAGTATAGCTATTTGAATAACAACGAGATAGGGCTTAAATTTGTTGATTTAACCTTAACCCGTATGGCATGGGGAGGATTATTTGATACTGTTCAAGGTGGATTTTCCCGATACTCTGTAGATGAACGATGGCATATCCCTCATTTTGAAAAGATGCTTTATGATAACGCTCAACTGTTATCGCTCTATGCAGACGGATACAAACGAACAAAAAATTCTTTATACAAAGAAGTATTAATAAAAACGGTGGATTTCATTGTTGACGAATGGAGTAATGGTGAAGGTGGCTTTTATTCTGCCTACGATGCAGATAGTTTAAACGATTCCGGAAAATTAGAAGAGGGGGCTTACTATAGTTGGACACTCAAAGAACTTCAAAAACTGATTGATGAAACCGACTTCCCTGTATTTCAAGAGGTCTTCACTATATATCCTTCAAACCTATGGGAAAACAACACCTATGTATTTATCCAAAAGGAATCGTTAGAGAAAATAGCAAGTAAGCACAACCTGAGGTTAGAAGATTTAATTTCCAAAAAAAGTACGTGGGAAAAACAATTAAAACAAGAAAGGGATAAGAGAGTGAAGCCTCGTTTAGATGATAAAACCCTGACTAGTTGGAACGCAATGCTTATTGTTGGGTTGTTAGATACTTACACTGCTTTAGGTGATGATAAATATCTGGAATTAGCAAAAAACATTCATCTGTTTATTAGTAAAAGATTAATTGACGACACATTAGTTCTAAAACACACCTATAAAAACAAACAAGCAACCATAAATGGATTTCTTGAAGACTATGCGTTTTATGCTTCAGCACTTATTGCTTTATACGAACAAACACTGAATACAGATTACCTGAAGGATGCTAAAAAGATAACAGATAAAACAATAGATTCTTTTTATGATAAAGACAGTGGTTTTTTCTTTTTCAATGACAAAAACCAGGATACATTAATACATAATAACGTAGAAACGGATGATGGAGTTATTCCATCTGCTAACTCACAAATGGCTAATAACCTATTGAAAATTGGACTTATCTTTGAGGATATTAAATATACGCACATAGCAGAACATATGCTTGAAACAATGAAACACAACATTGGTTATGCACCTTATTTTTCAAATTGGCTGTTAGCAGAACTATATTCTGCTAATTCATCTGAATTATTTATTGGTGGAAAAAAAGCTTTGGATGAGGTTCTAAAAATCAGAGAAAACATAATTACACACACGTTAATTTTAGGTAGTGATAAAGAATCAGAAATCCCCTACTTCCAAGGTAAGTATAAACCAGATAAAACACAATTCTTCTATTGTGTGAATCGTTCTTGCATGCAACCTCAAGTATCCAACGATTTTCTGAAAGAATATAAGCTATAAAATGGATATGACTATTCCTATATGCTTATCGGTAATCTAAACGAGTGATACGAAAAGAAAGAGAAAGCAGTCTTAATTAATAAAGTGCGACTGCTTTCTCTTTCTTTATTAATTTTTCAAGAAGAGTTTTACCTGTTCGGTGATGTTGTTTTTAGTGAATCCATACTCTTCTTCTAACACTTTGTAGGGAGCAGACAATCCAAAGGTATCTAATCCCCACACCATTCCATCAGCTCCCACTAAGTTCTCCAGTGTAGCCGGTAATCCAGAAGTTAAACCAAATATTTTAGCCTCCTTGGGTAGAACAGAAAGTTGATATGTTTTACTTTGACTTCGGAATAAACCTTCTGAAGGAATAGATACAATACGTGTCTTAATACCTTCCTTTTTTAACTCCTCTCCTACTTCAACTAAAAGAGCTACTTCCGATCCGGAAGCAAGTAATATAACATCATAGTCTGACTCTTCTGTTATAATATATCCTCCTTTTTCTGCCATAAGAGCCTCATCATATCTTGAGTTTTTAGCTGGTAAATCGGGAATACTCTGGCGTGACAAGATTAATCCAGTAGGAGAATTGGTGTTTTCCAGTGCTAACTTCCACGAAACTGTTGTTTCCTCTGCATCAGCAGGTCGCAAAACCAACATAGAGTTTTTCTTATCGTGATTCTTTAATTTCTCCATTAAACGTATTTGGAGTTCTTGTTCAACAGGTTGATGCGTTGCTCCATCTTCACCTATTCTGAAAGAATCGTGCGACCAGATAAATTTAACCGGAAGTTTCATCAAAGCAGCTAGTCGAATGGCAGGTTTCATATAATCGGAAAAAGCAAAGAAAGTACCACAGATAGGAATAACACCACCATGAAGAGCCATTCCTATACATAAACAAGCCATAGTCAACTCAGATACTCCCACCTGTAGAAATGCACCTGAGAAGTCTCCTTTCTCAAAAGCTTTATGATATTTCAATAACCTACCTGTTTGATCGGACATCGCCAAATCAGCAGAAGCACCAATAATATTTTCCACCTTTTGTCCCAAAACATCCACAACAACTCCCGAAGCTATACGAGTAGGTTTGTTCTGAACTTGTTTTATAGAAGCCCAATCAATAACAGGGACATCCCCTTTAAACCAGTAAGCCATTTTTTCGGCTAAAAGGGGTTGCTCTTTTGCCCAAGCCTCTTTTTGTCTATTCTTTTGGGCAACAATATCTCTTAACTCTTCCTCTCTTATCTTAAATAACTCTTTTACTTCAGGAAAAATAGTAAAAGGGCGACTAATGTCTCCACCTAGTAATTCAATGGTTTTTTCATAGGATGCACCGGAAAACCCTAATGGTCCTCCGTGAGTAGTCTCTAAGTTTTTAGTCAATGGTTCTCCTTCAATCGTTACAGCTCCTTTAGCCATCAGAGTATGTCCAATAATAAGTGTAGGTCTGTATTTTTCATTTTTCGCCTCTGTTAAAGCAGATCGTATTTCCGCAATATTATTCCCGTCAATTGTTATTACTTTCCAATTCCAGGCTTTATATTTTGCTGCCACATCTTCATCTGAAGCCATATCTGTTGGTCCGGAAGCTTGAATGGCATTTGAATCATAAAACATAATCAAATTATCCAGTCCTAGCTTTCCTGCAATACGTCCACCTCCTTGAGAAACCTCTTCTTGAATGCCTCCATCAGAAATAAAAGTGTATATGGTTTGATTCATACGTTCACCAAAACGACTTTCTAAAAATTTTGCAGCAATGGCTGCACCAATTGCAAAAGCATGACCTTGCCCCAATGTACCCGAAGTACATTCAATACCACGCTTTACATCAATTTCCGGATGTCCGGGTGTATGACTTCTTAATGAGCGAAAAGCTTTTAAGTCATCCATTGAATATTTATCGGTAAAAGATAATACAGAATATAGCATAGGACACATATGCCCCGGATCAAGGAAAAAACGATCTCGATTTTCCCAAAAAGGATTGTCCGGATCATAAATAAGATATTCAGCAAAAAGTACATTTATAAAATCTGCAGCACCCATTGCTCCTCCCGGATGCCCCGATTTGGCATTTTCAACCATTGAAGCAATAAGTATGCGTGTGTTATCTGCTGCTCTTTCTATTCGTTGTGTAGAATTCATAATATTAGCTTTTTAGTCAAATTAAAGAGAAATATTAGTTCAAATGTAACAAAATGATTAGCAAGTTCTATATATTCTATTACCTAAAATAGTATCTTTATAAGAAGATTATCAAAAAATGATATCTAATATAGTTAAACACATAAACTAACAATTAATGAAAGCAATAAGAATTAAAGGCTACGGATCGTATGAACAACTTATATACGAAGAAGTTCCTATCCCTGAGATTACTGATAATCAGATTTTAGTTGAAATTTATGCTACGTCAGTAAATCATTTGGAAATTAAAAAAGCTTCGGGGGCTTTTCAAAGTAAATTCGATTTGAATTTTCCTTGGATACCCGGGCATGACTTTGCAGGAATAGTAGTAAAAACGGGAAAGAATGTAACATCTTTTAAAGAGGGAGATAAAGTATATGGAAATGCAAACGATGGTTATATCCACTCAGATCAAGGTTCTTATGCAGAGTATATAGCTGCAGACATAACTAAAACAGCAATTATGCCCAAAAACATTTCATTTATAGAGGCTGCATCTGTTCCTCACGTAGGTGAAACAGCTTGGCAAGCAGTACATACCTACGGAAAACTCAAACCAGGTGAAAAAGTGCTGATTCATGGGGCAACCGGAGCTGTTGGTTCTTTTGCTACTCAATTTGCACGAAAAATTGGTGCAGAAATTTATACTACAGCCTCTGCAAAAAACAAAGACTTAGCCATTTCTTACGGAGCGGACGTAGTTATAGATTACAGAAGCAGTGACTTCTCTGAAATTCTAAAAGATATGGATTTAGTGTTAGTTTTCACAGGTGGTGATGTACAAGAAAAATCGTACAAGGTATTAAAAAAAGGGGGCAGATTAGTTAGTATCACAGGGCCAATCCTTGAGGATTTAGCAAAAGAACACGATGTATCCGGGGTATTTATGGTAATTAAGCAGTCGGGAGAAGATTTACAAAAAGTAACAGAATTAATCGAATCTGGAGAGGTAAAGACCGATGTAGCTCTCACCTTTGACTTAAAAGATGCTGCTAAAGCTTGGGAAACAGTTTTAGGAACCAATCCTTCGTTACCCAAAGTAGCACATGGAAAAATTGTACTTTCAATGGATACAGATAACAAATAGATAGTAAGTTTTTTTTAATTCAAATAATAAATATGAAAAAAGAAGTTATTGAAACAGTAAAAGGTGCTCCTGCTGTAGATGGTGCGGGTGTTCACTTAGTAAGAGTTTTAGGACCTCAGACTATGTATAAGTTTGATCCTTTTTTAATGCTTGATGCTTTTGATTCTACTAATCCACCAGATTATACCAAAGGATTTCCAATGCATCCCCACAGAGGTATAGAAACTTTCACCTATTTGATGAAAGGAGAAATGAATCACAGAGATAGCTTAAATAATAAAGGAACTATTTATGGTGGTGAAAGCCAATGGATGACTAGTGGAAGTGGCATTATACATGAGGAAATGCCTCAACCTGTAGATCATTTACTTGGTTTACAACTTTGGATTAATCTTCCGGCAAAAGACAAAATGACCGATCCTAAATATTTTGAAATCACTAACGATGTGATTCAAGAATTTAAGGAAGAAGGAAGTAAGGTAAGATTAGTTGCCGGAGAATATAAGGGGCATCAAGGAGCTAAAGGTCATCACCTGCCTACTACAGTTTTAGATGTTACGCTTGAAGCGGGAGTAGAGTTCACTTTTGATGCTAACCCGAATAACACACTATTCATTTATATTGTAGATGGAGAAGGTTCTTTTGGCGACAAACAAACAACTGTTCCTTATAAAACAGCCGTTCTTTTTGGTGAAGGAGATGAGTTCTTAGCTAAAGCCGGAAGTGAAGGTATCCGTTTCTTTTTAGCTACAGCTCCTGCTTTAAAAGAACCTATTGCATGGGGAGGACCTATTGTTATGAATACTAACGAAGAGTTAAATCATACTTTTGAAGAACTACAAAGTGGTACTTTCATTAAACATAAACCTACAGGTGTTTAAAATAACAGTCAAGTTAAAATAAAAAACAGGAAGGCATATTTGAATATGTCTTCCTTGTTTTTTATACTATGTGCTTTTCACAAATTTCTCATAAATCCAATAGATCAATAGTCCTATTATTAAAACCCGAAGAATGATGCTAAATGTTGAATACTTTACTTCTCCTTTTTCTGTGGTCATTGGAAGTATAGATTGGTTTGTCCATTCAGGGTTGTACTCCATACCAAACTGATAAAACTTATCATCCTTAGCCTGAATCTTTAAAACCTGCCCTTTACCTGTTAAAAATGAAGAAAACGTTATTAAATGAGCAGAACGCACATCATCAAGTGGAATAATCCATTTACCACAAACAATTTTTTTATCTGTTAGTAAAATAACTGCACGTTGAGCAGTTATCCAGCTTGCATCCCGTTGTATATCTTTATTTTTAGAAGTTACAATCCCTTTGCAAGCATCAGAGGCTAAAACTGTTTCTGTTGGATTTTTGAGTAAGTACTTTCGTTTTACCCGATTTGTTGAATAAATAAAATCCACCATTCGTTTCTTGAAAGATTTGTCCATAGTTCTACTCTTGTTGTATATTAATCTATAACAATACAATAAAAAACATTAGTATCCGATTAAACTTGTATTTTTTCCCATACGTAATTTGATTAGTGTAGTAACTACTAAATATACCAATAGGTTGAATTTCATAAAAAGAATTCAGTCCTATTTATTTAAAGGTAAAAGCTTAACCATACACTACTATTATTTTTTAAGTAGTTGAGTCAAGGTTGGCATACCTTTTATCTGATATTTCTCTTTAAATGCATTTATCTCTTCATCACTATATTTATCAGTATCTAAAATTAATTGTTCTACCGGCAGAGGTCTTAAACTATGTAGTTTGATATCTATAACAACAGGTTTCTTGCTGGCTTTAGCTGCATTAAAAACAGTTGGTAAATCTTTAGGGTCATAAACCGTAAAACCCAATGCCCCCATGGCCTCTGATGCCTTACCGAAATCTGCCTCTTGAAGAAATACTCCAAACTTATTTTCAGCATCATCCTCCTGTTCTGCCTCAATAAAACCAAACGAGTTATTGGAAAACACAATGTTTATAATGGGTAAATTATATTTTACTTGTGTAATAATGTCTTGCATTACCATAGCAAAACCACCATCACCGCTTAAAGTAAATACTTGTCTGTCAGGATAAGATAGCTGTGCTCCAATTCCTCCCGGTACACCATATCCCATAGTAGCAAACCAACCTGAAGCCGTAAATTTTTGCTTTCCATTTAAATCCAAATGCCTAACAGAGTTAATGGTAACATTTCCAACATCGGTAATAAAAATAGCATCTTCTTCGGCTATGCGATTAATTTCCTTAAAAACAGGTTCTGGACGAAGTGGGGAATCCTGATTGTCATAAAAGCTTCTTATCCAATTTCTCCAGTTGGTCTTGTTCTCTTGATTTACTTTTAGCCAAAGATCTTCACTCCTTGACTTTCCCCACTTAATCATTTTTAGCAAAGCATCCTTTCCATCTCCATAGATTGCAACATCTACTTTATGCCTCCTTCCAAAAGTTGTCAAATCAGTATTTATTTGTATAAATTGAGCCTCTTGATTAAAGAAGTGTTCTGCAAAGGGGAAATCACTACCAACAAAAATAATTAAATCCGTAAGGGCTAAAGCCTCTACACCGGGTTTAGTTGCTACCCTTCCCGCTTGACCAACATAATTAACATAAGAGTCAGGAATAATTCCTTTAGCTAAAGCAGATGACGCTACAGGCATAGAAAAGTATTCACAGAACTGATTAATCTCACTCCAACCTCCTTCAACTCCACGCCCCACATAGAGTATGGGACGAGTAGATTTTTCAATCAAAGATACAGCTTCTTTAATTCCTTTCTCATCAGCTATTACCACACCTTTTTTATGTAACGAAGCAGTTGAAGTATAATTATCTTCTATTTCTATATCTCCCAAATCAACAGGAATGGTTATTACGGCAACTCCTTTGTATTGATAGGCATGTTTTATAGCCTCATTCACCATGTGAGGTAGACTTTCAGGTGTCATAACGGTACGATTATAAACACTTACATCAACAAACATCGGGTTCTCATTCAACTCTTGAAATGCATTGTAATTCATTTTGTTTGATGCAACTTGTCCAACTAAAGCTAAAACAGGTGCATGATCCATTTGTGCATCATATAGCCCATTAAACAAATGGGTGGCCCCTGGCCCTGCCGTACCAAAACAGACTCCTATTTCTCCACTAAGTTTAGCATAGGCTGATGCTGCAATAGCTCCAACTTCCTCATGTCTTACTTGAATATAATTAATTGACTTTTGTTCTTTAAATAAGGCATACATAGTAGAGTTAAACGATCCTCCAGGTATACCATAAATGTTTTTCACACCCCATGATTCCAAAATCTCAACCATGGAAGTACTTGCTTTTATTTTAGCCATAGCATTGTTTTTATTTTTATACAAGTTAAAAAATATCTATAGAATAAAAAAGTAAGTATATCAAAATGCTTTATACTTTTCTGATATTACCACATATTAACCCGAAAAGGTTGGTCAAAACGCAATTATTCCTTTAGATCTAAGACTCAAGGGGGGGGAGATAGGACTGAAGACTGTTCGGTCTAGGATTGAGCAAAAGAGTAAAAAAACCTTTATTATATGGTACACAACGCTACCCCAATCATCTTCATTTTTCCGTAATAAATACAGTAAAAAAGAAGAGACGAATTTGCATCTGGAAAATGAATTATTTTTCCTGTAAAGGAATATAAATCTCAGCTAAAGGATGAAGATTGGCTACTGTTTGCTTATTCAAATAAACAACATAAGAGGTACAGTTACGGAGTCTATACTTACTTTTAGGTATCCAATAATTATGTATAGCCGTATGAAGTTTCAGAACATCAGAAGATATGCCTTGATGTGTAAATATTGCATACAACCCTTTTGTTAAACTATCTCCAATAATATGTTTATTAGATTTTATTGGTTCTTTAACGCTTAAGGCTGGTATATATTCATTTCCATGAATCAATTCAATATGTTCTGATTCATTAGTAAGAAGCTTGTTCATCATTGCATAAACATAAAGCTTTCTCCAGCCTTCATTTCCCAAAAGCTTTTTACTAAGGGAAATGATGTTTTTGGATGTAACTACACATATACGTGGAGTCAATTCTTTTCCAAAAGACTCTTTGAAAAACAATCTTTTAAATGTTTTAGGAGGTAAATCAAAGTATTTCCTAAAGGCACGAGAAAGAGCTTGCTCACTACTATATCCCGTTTGGATAGCCAATTCGGATAAACTACTATTTGTGTTTTTCAAGTGTATAGCAACATACTCCATACGCATTCTATTGACATAGGTAGCTAAAGACTCTCCTATTACCGATTGAAAGATGCGATGAAAATGATAAGGTGAAATGTTTGCTATCTCTGATAACTGTTGTAAACTCAAATTCTCATGCAAGTAGGTTTTTATATATTGTAATACCCTAGTTATGGAGCTATAATATCTACTCTCTGTATCTTCCTTCTTTGCCCAACGCCTCAAATGAGGAAAGTAAATTCGCATATTAGCCAAAGCGAAACATTGATTTCCTCCCACATAGTTAGCACAGAGCTTCATCATTTCCTCCATAGTAACATCTGATGTAAAACCTCCATCTTGGAAACAATACAAACAATAATCTGCTACGGTATAACCACAAGAGTCAGTGCCATTCATTCCGTTGGCATAAAGTGGCATTCCACAGCTTTGACAGATGAAATCACTCATAAACAGATATAAGAACGCTTGAAAAACAAGTTTTTTACTTTGTGTTTTTTAGGCGTATTAATTTAATTTTAGAATTAAACTTGCCAACGTTTTAACATTGGGAAATATTTCTTCATTTCCTCTCTAGCTTCTTCTTTTGTGAATTTATAATCAGAATCTTTATTGAACTCATCAATATACTCCAAGCAATGTTCAATCATTTCATCCATAGTAACATCACTTGTAAATGCACCTTTATCGAAGCAATACTTACAGTAATCTTCATTAGCTGTTTGATCGGCATTGGTTCCAAA
This sequence comes from uncultured Bacteroides sp., assembly GCA_964583185.1. Classification (GTDB taxonomy): domain Bacteria; phylum Bacteroidota; class Bacteroidia; order Bacteroidales; family Bacteroidaceae; genus Bacteroides_E. The sequence goes on from CAZOVL010000040.1 coordinate 13,096, forward strand.
AAACTCATCGGTTAATGGCATTCCGCAGCTCTGGCAAAAAATATTATTTTCCATATTTATTTGTTTAATTAATAATTACAAACAAATATAAGTAGATAGCTCATAGCTCTACTTATCATTTATTGCGAATTTGATGATTACCTAAAGTTAACTCCTAAAATAAATCCAATAGAAGACAATCGATTAGATTTCAGCTCTCTATAGTGTAAAATTTCCTTGGTATAATAATTTGATATTTTTTCTCTATAATATATATTATTCATTAACACATTCAGTTCCACTCCAAAATCAAGATTAAAATGCTTGGATAACTTTCTTTCTGTTTTGAATTTAAAGGAAAGAGAGCTCGACCCCCTATCTTCCCTAAAACTCTTATCTGATCCATAACCATAATCCATAACTAACTTATTATTGGAGCCTTTTTCTTTCAAAACATACGATAACATTGAAGGATTGAAGTCCATCATTTTCATTCCAATATAAGGAATAAAAACCCATTTCTTATAGAAGAATTTATGAAAAAACCCCACATCACCATGTATTATCAAACCTCTATCGCTCTTATGAAAAAGAACTTCTTGATAATAATTTTTCAAATCAATGAACGAGTATGCATTATAATTTTCTGCTACTCCCTTACGTTTATTACTCCCTAATCCAAGATTAAAAAAGAAACCAAATTCCTTGAATACTCTAATGTTTAGATTAGCTTGCACGTGAGGATAAGGATAAGTACCCATATAATCCCTCATCTCCGGATTATTAAACCAGTCATTGAACATAAACAATTTGTTTACAGATATTCCTATTGAGCCCCACTTACCTTTATCATTGGAATATTTTTTTCGAGAAAATGCATTCAGGGAAAAAAATGAACACATCAGGAGTAATATAAAGTATTTTCTCATCTTAGTATAACAAAATAGGTTCAGTAATATATTCTATAGCTTCTTCACTCTTTTCATTTAGCTCATACACTAGTTTAAATGAATGCCTTCCGGGATTAGGTATTTCTTTTAGAACCAAGAAAAAAGAATAGTTTCTTAAAATATCTGTGTTACTTATCTTATCATTTATTTCAGGAATATATCTGGCAAATAAATGAGAAATATCTTTCCCATGTGGATAATCACTACTAAAATCAGTATTGGCAAATATCTTCACAAATCCTACTGTATTAATAAAATCTTTATTTGTTCTGGTAAATCTAGGTTCATACCACATATCATCCATACCACTAATACTAGAAAAATGCTTTACTCCTAACACCAAAGCTTCTTTTTTAATGGAATTCCCAGCCGATATCATTTTTTTCCCTGAGTTATCAATGTTATCAACTTCAATACTTACTAATTTCTCCTTTGCCTCTGGATTCTCTACACAATACATGGCATTGAAGAGTAAAAAGAGCAGAGAAGCAACACTAAACATTAAGAATCGGTTTTTCATATGTTTTACTAATTAGAAGAGTGTTTTTATAAAGAATCAGAGTAAATATAGCCAATCTTTTATAGCCTAGTTCATATC
>CAZOVL010000040.1:14722-22722 GCA_964583185.1 uncultured Bacteroides sp.
ATCTTTTATAGCCTAGTTCATATCATTGATAATATTTAGTCCATTATCATTCCTGAATTATATGAATAAACATTATAAAAATTAAATTTCACAAATGAGGGTATCTCCAATTTCAGTGACCAATAAAAATTAAGGCTTAAACATTCTATTGTTTAAGCCTTAAACTCCTTAAGTTATTTACAAACAAATAGGATTATTTACTTGAAACACCTTCTTTTGTTTGCTCAATAAATTTAATTGTCCCATCGGAATTATAATGCAACTCTTCAACACAAACACTACGACGACCAATTGTCCCTGAATGCCCATCTAATGTGAGTGCAGCATTATGATAAAACAAATACCATTTATCTTTAAACTCAATAATTCCAGGATGTATTGTGAAACTATTTTCAGCCATTCCTGTCAATTCTCCTTGTGGTGTCCAAGGTCCTTCCATAGATAGAGCTGTTGCATAAGAAATCGTTTCACGTCCTTTTCCCATCGATGCATAAGTTAAATAATATAAGTTCTTATACTTATGTAACCAAGGTCCTTCCACAAATAACGGAAGATCAACAACCTCAATTTCACCATCTAACTCAACCATATTAGATTTAAGCTTTGCTAAAAAACAAGTCCCATTACCCCAGCTAATCCACGCTTGACCATCATCGTCAATAAAAACTGTAGGATCAATGTCATTCCACCACCCTCGTTCACCATTAGAAGTCATATCATCAGTTATTAAGGGTTTTCCTATAGGATCAATAAATGGACCAGTAGGAGTATCTCCTACTGCTACTCCTATCACCTTACTATTGTAAGGTTCGCCCGCCTGAGCTGTTGTGTAATAATAAAACTTACCATCCTTTTCTATAACTTGTGATGCCCAAGCCTCTCCTATACCCCAACTAAAGTCAGTAGGTTTCAATACTGACCCATGATCTACCCATGTTTGCATATCTTCTGTAGAATAACATAGCCATTCAGTTATGTTAAACTCTTTTCCTCCAGATGCTGTATTTTGTCCTTCATAATATTCATCATGCCCTACATATAAATAAAGTTTACCATCGTACACTAATGGAGCCGGATCTGCTGTGAATTTATCTTTTATTAAAGGATTACCTGTATTTTGAAATGTAGTTAAATTATTATTTTGATTATTACAACTCACAAGCAAGATAAAAAGAGAAAGAAGTAAATTAATTCTTTTCATAATTGATTTTTTAATCTTTTAATATATACATAAATAATGAGTGTATATTATTCGTTAGAAATCTTCAAAACTTCTAACATTTGTTTTGCATAACGCTTTCCTAATTCTCTATATCCTGAAGCACTGAAATGTAAATTATCGCCAACTCCTTCACATCCTTTAGAGGGTATTACATACGCATTAGGCATCATTTCAGGTAGCTTTTGTATAATTTCATTCATACTAGCACAAGCTCCATTTTGATCAAAGTTCAGCATTTCTCCAACTAAAAGAGGTAAAGATTTAGAAGGTAATCCTAAATCTAACAATAAGTTGTTATATACCTTTTCCACTTTTAACGGCCAATCTTGATCACCTGAATTAGATTCGCCTTGATGAAGTAATATACCTTTAATTATAGCACCACTATTTTGAGCTAACTTAGCCATTTCAACAAGTCTTCTATAGGGATCTCCATCATATTCCTTTACCATATTTTGAAGCCATTGAGGAGATTCCAAGACATAACTCTGAAAATTTTCTTTATCAAAAAGTTCTATCTTACATCCTCCAACTGAAACATTTATTATTCCTATTTTTATATTTGGAGGGAGAGAATCTACCATTGTTCTACCAAAATAATCTGCAGGAGATAAACCCGTATTACAACGAGTAAGAGGAGGTACAGCTTTTCTCCATTTACCTTTAATTTTATTTGAAGTCGGACAATTCACTGTTTGTAAAACTACAAATCTTGAATTTATATTTATTGTGTCTTGTTCTTCTACTTTAGCATGCCCTTCCATATTCGATTGCCCAAAACACAAATAAACATGAAACTCTTCTTTATCAACATTAGAAGAATATAATGTAAATATGTTAATACTAATAAAGAAAAATATAAATAATAAACCTCTCATAGATTCTTTTTTTAAAATTATTAATTAATTCCGAGTATACTTAAAGAAATCAATATCAACATATCCACCAGCAGTTTGAGTTGCATAATTGAAAATAGCGAAACGATTTCCCATAAAATGCTTCAGATTATAAATCATTTGGAATTCCGTGCCTAATTGAATCCAATTTTCATTATCCAAACTGTAGTAAAAGTTCGCTTTATCTGTACCATTGGTAAAATCACAATCTAATCGTAAATAGACTAGATCTTGAGCTAGTTCAACTCTCTCTTTTTCGGTATCTCTGTCTTTCATTATAAGGTGTTTTTTCCCATCTTCAACAATTACTGAAATTATACCGGGATCTGAACAATAAGCACTTAAACCTGCTACATCTCCCTCATTCATTTGAGAAACATCAAAAGATACAACACCGCTACAAGCTGGACCTTCTGTTCTTTGAGAGATCATGTTCTGTGCTTCAAAAATAGATTGCACTACTTTCCCTGTCTTTAAGCGTAAATACCCTTCACGTTCGGTCAATGACCAAAGTTCATTATTCGGATTATGATTCCATTGCCAATTAAGGGCAAGTTTGGAAGACTCAAAATCATCACTAATAACTAAAGGTGATGATTTACCTCCTGCAATTGGTACATCCATAACTAAAGGTACTTTTCCTTCAGCATCTCCCAACATAGGCCAACCATCTTCCCAACGACAAGGCATTAAAACAGGTACACGACCAACGGCACCTCTATCTTGAAATAGAAAACCATACCAATCACCCTCTTCTGTATCAATAATACAACCTTGAGCTACACCTGCACCTTTACGGTCCATATCATCTGAAAGAATAACTTTGTGTTCATAAGGACCTTCAATATTATTAGATCGGAAGGCTAACTGTGTACGAATACCTCCTGGTGGCCACCAAATAAGAAACATATAATATTTCCCATTATACTTACACAAGTGAGTCCCTTCAAGAAGTCCATGAAGATCTCGCTCTGATCCATTTATTACTTCTACATTAAGCCCCTCTTCAATAACACCCGATAAGTCACTTTTCATTTCACGTAAACGAATACTTCCTGAACCTCCGGCGATATAGATTTTTCCATCATCATCAAAGAATAGAGAGGTATCGTGATATAGTGCATCTAAATCCATTACTTTGTCCCATTCTCCTGAAGGATCAACAGCACTGTAGATATAAGTTTTCTGTGGGCGATTAGTTGCAAAAAACACATAAAACTTACCCTTATGGAAACGAAGTGATGAAGCCCATTGACCTTGTCCATACACATTTCCACCCTCTAAATCATATTCCGGACTATCTTTTATTTCAGGGACTACATAACTTATAATTTCCCAGTTTACCAAATCTTGAGATTTCATAATTGGGACACCTGGCATTAAATGCATAGTGGTACTAACCATATAAAAATCCTTACCTACTCTAATGGCATCCATGTCTGGTACATCTGCAAAAATCACAGGATTGGTAAATTGTGACTTAACTTCTTTACTCTCTTTTCTTGAATTACATCCCTGTAGTATAAAAACAAGAAAAAGAGCAAGGAACAATGTGGTTTTAGAACAACTCATTTTTTTATTTATTAGTTTTTATATTGACTCTCAAATATATCAGTAATTTATGTCACAGAAAATTATTTATGTTACATATACATTTGAACAGGTTACATTCTTATAAAGAAAATTTAATCGTCCTTACTTAAATCTGATCAATTACTGCAAATTAATTATAAAAGAAAAATCCTCTTAAAATAAAGAATAATAACCCTTAATCTATTTTTAACACACTAAATTTATCACAGGAAATTTAAAATTTATTTTTTACAACTTAAAGCTAAAGTTATGAGAACAATACTTAAATTTATCTTTGTTTTAATGTTCATGTTACCAATTATAATTAATGCACAACAACATGAATATCCACCTAATACACAACCAAACGAACATAATATTAATGGGGCTGACTATCCACGTATAGGTAGTGATGGTCGTGTACATTTCAGGATTTATGCTCCTAATGCACAAAAAGTAGAAATTAGTTTTCGTGGAGAAATGACGAAAGAAGCTGATGGATATTGGAGTCTTGTTTCTAAAAAACCAGAGGTGGTAGGCTTTCACTATTATCAGATTATTGTAGATGGAGTTAACTCGGCCGATCCGAATGGAAAACCTTTCTTTGGCATGGGTAAATGGGTGAGTGGAATAGAGATACCAGAAAAAGGTGTCGACTATTACAAACCAAAAAACGTCCCTCATGGATTAGTTAATGAAAGCTGGTACTATTCAAAAGTTCGCAACGAATGGCGGCATTGTTTCGTTTATACTCCTCCAGGATACGATAAAAACACAAACAAAAAGTATCCGGTATTATACTTACAACATGGTATGGGCGAAAATGAAACAAGCTGGGCAAATCAAGGCAAAATGAACTTTATTATGGATAACCTCATTGCAGAAGGCAAAGCTGTTCCTATGATTGTTGTTATGGACAATGGAAATATTGAGGTATTTAAACCGGAACCTGGTGAAACTCCCGATCAAGCAAGAGTAAAATTCGGTGCCGACTTTACTCCTATTTTATTGAATGAAATTATCCCCCATATTGAATCAAACTTCCGAGTATTAACTGATCGTGAAAATCGTGCAATGGCAGGTTTATCATGGGGTGGACTACAAACGTTCAACATAACTTTGAATAACATTGATAAGTTTGCTTACATAGGTGGATTCAGTGGTGCCGGACAAATTAATTTAAACCAACTTGATAAAGCATACAATGGCGTTTTCAAAGATGCAAAAACATTTAACGAAAAGGTGCAGGTATTCTTTCTTGGGATTGGCTCTGAAGAAAGACCAGAACGAACAAAAAATCTTAGTGACGGACTTAAAGCAGCTGGAATAAATAATATATATTATGAATCTCCTGGAACAGCACATGAATTTCTTACTTGGCGCAGATGCCTGAATGAATTCGCTCCCTTGATATTCAAAAAAAAATAATCAACTAATGTTATGAAAAGGTATTTCACTTTAATCCTCTTCTTGATTACCCTATGGAGTGCACACATTAATAGTCAGCAGTTGAAATTGAATGAACTAGATTATTTTGAGTCACCAGGAGTTAATGTGTTGGTTTATAATAACCGATACAATCCTATCTTTTTTGACGAAAAAACAGCAGGGATTGAGCTTATACATCATGGCGTAAGAACAGTTACAGGAGGGGCCGTCCGTTTACATAATACACCTGAACAGTGGGATTTGGTTCCTAGTATCGTCAGTCGGAATATAGATAAGAAAAAACAAATAATAACTACGGTACTCCGTTACGAAGATTTTGATTTTAACTCCAAGATAAAAGTCGTTCCACAGGGCAAAGGATTTCTAATTCAGGTGATATTAGACAAACCCGTTCCTGATGAATTAGTTGGGCGAGCAGGTTTAAATATTGAGTTTCTTCCACCTGCCTATTGGGAAAGTGTATATATCGCCGATGGAAAACCCAAATTTTTCCCCCGTTATCCATCAAGTGATACATATGTAAGACCTATAAGTGAAAAGATACAACAAATCTATAATCATACAACATTTGACGATAGAGGAAAAAATGAGTTTCTAGAAGCAATACCCTTATCAACTGCTAAAACAATTATTTTGGCTCCTGATAATCCTAGTCGTCATATTACGATAAAATCCGATGCTGATTTAATGTTCTTTGACGGACGTATTTTAGCACAAAATGGTTGGTATGTTGTTCGCAGTTTACTTCCTTCGGAACAGATTGGTAAGGTTCTAGAATGGTATATTGAACCAAATGCAATTTCCAATTGGGTTAGAGAACCAGTTATTGGTTTTTCTCAAGTAGGTTACACACCTATCCAAGAAAAAATAGCAGTGATTGAGTTAGATAAAAACGATATACCTAGAAATTCAGCAACCTTATATCAAGTTACAGCTGAAGGAAAAGAGATTCCTAAATTTACGGCTAAAACTAAAGTATGGGGTAGATATTTGAGATATAACTATCTTACTTTTGATTTTACTTCTATTAATGAACCTGGGGTATATTATATTGAATATGGAGGAAAAAAAACAAATGCTTTTCCAATTGATAAAAACATATACGATGGTATCTGGCATACTACAATGGATGTTTGGCTACCAGTACAAATGGATCATATGACTGTAAACGAAGGTTATCGAATCTGGCATGGAACACCTTATGAAGACGATGCATTACAGGCTCCAATTAATCATAAGCATTTTGATGGCTATAGTATGGGAGATACTACTGATACTCGATTTAAACCTTTTGAACGTATTCCTGGTTTAAATGTAGGAGGATGGTATGATGCTGGAGATTTCGATATTCAAACAGGTTCTCATAATTCCGTAGTTATGGACTTAGTAAAGATCTACGAGACATTTACTCCTCAACGAGATATGACATACATTGATCAGAAGACAAAGTATACTGATTTACATAGGCCTGATGGAAAAAATGATATTCTTCAACAAGTTGAACATGGCGTATTAGCACTAGTAGCACAAATAGAGAATATAGGACATCCAATAAGAGGTATTATTGTAGGTAATCTACATCAATATCACCATTTAGGTGATGCATCAACTATCACAGATAATCTTCCTTACAATTCTAAATTGGAACCATATGAATCTGACGGTTTATCAAGTGGCACAAAAGACGATCGTTGGGTATTTACTTCAAGAAGTTCTTTTATGGATTATTCCACGGCTGCATCTCTTGCTGCTGCTAGTCGTGTAGTAAAAGAGATTAATCCTGAATTAGCACAACGAGCACTTAATTGTGCACTAAAAATGTGGAATGAAAACGAAAAGAAAAGACAGATTAATGATAATCAAACAAGAGAAAGCCTTAACTTTAGTAATGCTAAAATGTCTGCTGCTCTTCAACTTTTTATTACCACAAAAAAAGAAAAATATAGAAAAGTATTTGAAGAATCTTTCTGGAAGACCCTTGATGCTCCTTCAATAAACACGAATATGCCTGGAAACATACCTATAGCTAATGGCATTTCATATGCCTTTGAGGCATATCCATATATGGATGTAGACTTTCACACAAAACTCCGGCCTTTTATATTAAAATATAAGGAAGAAGTGGATGTTATTGCTAGGCAAAGTCCATATGGGGTACCTATGGGAGGACGTGGATGGGCTGGTAATACACCAATCATGACTTGGGCAATTAATAATTATTTTGTGCATAAATACTATCCAGACATTATGGATGTTGAATATGTGTATAAAGGATTAAACTACATTTTTGGATGTCATCCTTATTCAAACATTTCCTTTGTTGCTACTATTGGTGGTAAATCAAAAAAAGTGACATATGGCAGTAATCGTGCAGATTTTACATTTATTGCCGGCGGAGTTGTTCCTGGACTTCTTCTACTTCAACCAGATTTTTATGAAAATAAGGATGATTGGCCTTTTCTCTGGGGAGAAAATGAAGCAATTATTACTTCTGCAACACCTTATGTTTTTCTAGCTAATGCTGTTGAGGAGTTAGCTAGAAAAATGAATCAATATTAATAGATATAAGCTTTCACAATAAAAACAAGGTCGGGTTATTAAAACCATAATATAACTCGACCTTATTTTTATTGTTTGAACTTATAAAATCAAAATTAATTCACATATATTTATTAAAATTTATTAGTGTCTGGTACAATATATCCCTATAAAACTTCTCTAGATGTTCTCCTAACTATGAGAATCTACAGCTAATACTCCATTAGGTTTACCGCACAGTCGAAATATCATCACAATAATAGTACTATTAAACCTGAGTTCGATTAATAAAAGATAGCTAATTGGGCATCATTTATGGTACT
>CAZOVL010000041.1:0-22295 GCA_964583185.1 uncultured Bacteroides sp.
ACAACAAAAAGGGAGAAAACCGTTGAGTTTTCTCCCTTTTACTATTTATAATAAGTAAAATTATTATTCTTTTTCACCTTCTAACCAAGCAGCATCAGATAAACGTTTATAGTTTCTGTATCTCCACTTAGCATTATCCTGAGCAGCTTGGAATAACTCCTCTGCTTCTTGTGGATAAAGTGTTTTTACACTTGAGTAACGTCTTTCACCCATTAAGAAGTCGTGGAATTTATCCCAATTAGGCTCTTTTGAGTCTAATGTAAATGGATTCTTTCCTTCAGCTTCTAGTGCTGGGTTATATCGCCATAAGTGCCAGTATCCACACTCAACTGCTTTATTCTCTTCTTTTTGAGACACTCCCATACCTCCACGGATACCGTGACTAATACAAGGAGAGTAAGCAATGATTAATGATGGACCATCATAGGCTTCTGCTTCACGAATTGCTCTTAATGTTTGAGCGTGATTAGCACCCATTGCAATTTGTGCAACATATACATAGCCATAAGTAGTAGCCATTAAGCCTAAATCTTTCTTACGTACACGCTTTCCTGCTGCTGCAAATTGAGCAATGGCTCCTAGAGGAGTAGCTTTAGAAGATTGACCTCCTGTGTTAGAGTAAACTTCAGTATCGAGTACCATAATGTTTACATCTTTTCCACTTGCAATTACGTGGTCTAATCCACCAAAACCTATATCGTATGAAGCACCGTCACCACCAATAATCCATTGTGAACGTTTTACCAAGTAATGTTTAAGTTCATATAGCTCTTTGCTGAATTTACAAGTTGCTTTTTCTAATAATGGAATGATTTGATCAGCTAATTCCTTCGTCTTATCTGCATCTTTTTTATACTCAATCCACTCTTTAAATAGCTCTTTAATTTCGCCAGAACATTCGTTACAATCTAATGCTTCAGTCATTAAACGTTCAATGCGAGCACGCATTTTTTCATTCGCCAATTCCATTCCTAAGCCAAACTCACAGAAATCTTCAAATAAAGAGTTTGCCCAAGCAGGTCCTTCACTTCTTTCATTTGTTGTATAAGGAGTAGCAGGAACTGATCCTGAATATATGGAAGAACATCCGGTGGCATTAGCTACCATTTGACGATCACCAAATAATTGAGTTAATAACTTAACATATGGAGTTTCACCACAACCGGCACAAGCACCTGAGAATTCAAATAAAGGAGTAGCAAACTGAGAATTTTTAACGTTACTCTTCACATCTACCAAGTGTTGTTTGCTCTTCACGTTATTAATAGAGTATTCCCAGCCTTCATTTTGCTCTAATTGAGACTCTAGTGGTTTCATGGTAAGAGCTGTTCCACCCTTTCTTGGGTTTCCGGGACAAATATCAGCACAGTTACCACAACCTAAACAGTCTAACACGTCTACTTGGATACGGAAAGTCAAGCCTTCAAATTGTTTTCCAACCGCTTTCAAAGTAGGATAGTTTGCACCTTTTTGTTCTTCTTCATCCAATAAGAATGGACGGATAGAAGCGTGAGGACAAACATAAGCACATTGATTACATTGGATACAGTTTTCAGGGTTCCATTCCGGAACAAATGCTGCTACCCCACGTTTTTCGTATTTAGATGTACCAGCCATCCACGTACCATCTTCAATCCCTTTGAAGGTAGAAACAGGTAGTGAATCTCCATCTTGTGCATTAATTGGGAAAACAACTTCATTGATAAATGCAGGATTATTGTTTTCTTCTGCTTCGTCAGCAGGTAAGTTTGCCCAAGCAGGATCTACTGTTAATTCTTTGTATTCATCTCCTCTATCAACAGCTGCATAGTTCATATTTACAATGTCTTCACCCTTACGTCCATAAGACTTCACGATGAAAGCTTTCATTTGCTCAACAGCTAAATTAGTAGGGATAATTTCAGTTATACGGAAGAATGCAGATTGTAAAATGGTATTGGTACGGTTACCTAAACCAATTTCTTGTGCAATTTGTGTTGCATTGATATAATATACTTTGATATTATCTTTAGCTAACTTACGTTTAACATCGTTAGGTAAGTGTTTTGCCAACTCTTCTCCTTCCCAAATTGTATTCAATAAGAAAGTACCGTTTTTACGTAGACCACGAGTTACATCGTACATTCTTAAATATGCCTGAACGTGGCAAGCCACAAAGTTAGGTGTGTTCACAAAATAGGTTGAACGAATAGGTGAATCACCAAAACGTAAGTGAGAACAAGTAAAACCTCCAGACTTTTTAGAGTCATAAGAGAAATATGCCTGACAATATTTATCGGTATTATCTCCAATAATTTTAATGGAGTTTTTGTTTGCACCTACAGTACCATCAGAACCTAATCCGTAGAATTTAGCTTCGAAGATGTCATCACCACCTAGAGCCAACTCTTCTTTAACAGGCAATGAAGTAAAAGTAACATCATCAACAATACCAATTGTGAATTGGTTTTTAGGCATTTTTTGATTTAGATTCTCAAACACAGAAATAATTTGTGTTGGAGTAGTATCTTTTGAAGAAAGACCGTAACGACCACCTACAATAAGAGGAGCATCTTCTTTTCCATAGAAACAGTCTTTTACATCTAAGTATAAAGGTTCACCAGTAGCTCCCGGTTCTTTTGTACGATCTAAAACAGCAATTTTCTTAGCAGTTTTTGGAACAGCAGCCAAGAAGTGTTTTGCTGAGAATGGGCGATATAAGTGAACAGCCACAAGACCTACTTTCTCACCTTGTTTTGTCATATGATCAATGGCTTCACGGGCAGCTTCAGTTACTGACCCCATAGCAATGATTACACGGTCTGCATCTTCTGCTCCATAATAATCAAATAAACCATATTTTCTTCCGGTAATTTTTGAAAGCTCATTCATGTATTCCTCAACAATTTCAGGAACAGCATCATAGAATGGGTTAGCAGCCTCACGATGTTGGAAATATACATCTGGGTTTTCAGCCATACCTCTCATCACAGGAGCAGAAGGATTAAGTGCACGTTGACGGAACTCGCTTAAAGCTTCTTGGTCAATTAAGTGTACTAAATCTTCATTCTCTAACATTTCAATTTTTTGAATTTCGTGAGAAGTACGGAATCCATCAAAGAAATTAATGAAAGGAATACGTGATTTAATGGTTGCAAGGTGAGCAACAGCAGCTAAATCCATAACCTCTTGAACAGACCCTTCTGCCAACATTGCAAAACCGGTTTGACGAGTAGCCATCACGTCTTGGTGGTCTCCAAAAATAGATAATGCCTGAGCTGCAATAGCACGAGCAGATACGTGGAAAACACAAGGCAATAGTTCAGCTGCAATTTTGTACATATTTGGGATCATCAGAAGCAATCCTTGAGAAGCTGTGTATGTAGTAGATAAAGCTCCTGCTTGAAGCGAGCCATGCAATGCACCGGCAGCACCTGCTTCAGATTGCATTTCTTCTACTAAAACAGTTTCTCCAAAAATGTTTTTACGCCCTGCAGCAGCCCACTCATCTACGTATTCAGCCATAGTTGAAGAAGGTGTGATGGGGTAAATCGAAGCAACTTCTGAGAACATATATGAAATATGTGCAGCAGCTTGATTACCATCACAAGTAATAAATTTTTTCTGTTTAGTCATAACTAGTTATATATTAAGTAATAAAATAATCTTTCTCAATATAAAAAGCCAAAAAGCCAAAGTGGAATGTTGTTTTCCTTACCAACATCAAGTTGATCAATGGCATATAAAACTTTCTCTTCTTGCTTAATCTTAGATCCTTTGGTTAATACCCTGTACACTTGCTTTTCGTCAACTAAAAGAGAGTGTCTGGCTTTTGATTTATTCACCTTATGATCTTTCCATAGAGCATTGGCAAAAAATGTAATTAATATATCCTGATATTTTACATTCATTGGATAGATGGAGTAAATCAAATTGGAGTTCTGCATTAAAACTCGGGAAGGCTTTTTAGGAAAATCACTTCCTTTAGGATAGAACATATTAATCAAACGTGCATCGGCCAAATACTTTATGTAATTCATAACTGTTGCACGCGATGTTTCAATTTCTTTAGCCAACTGACTCACATTAGGCGTTTGCGGACCATCTACTGCCAGTAAATATAATAATTTCTTTATTTTCGATAGGTATTTCAACTCAATTTGTTTGATTAAAAGTATGTCTACTTCAATCATCATATTCATAGTTTTCAGTAGGTTTTCTGAAAAATTGCGTTTCTCCAGAAAGAAAGGATAAAAACCATGATGTATGTAGTCGGGAAAATAATCTGTTGGATTTACTTTTGTAGTAATACCTTTTGCTATTTTTTCGTGATTTGCAAGTAATTCATCCAGAGTATAGGGTTGTAACCTTAATCCGGTCATTAAATTCAAATATTCACGAAAAGAAAAGCCACGTAAATTGTAGCTCTTAACAATCCCTTTTAGCTCTACATTCTCCTCTTTTAATTCCATTACGGAAGAACCTGTAAATATAATCTTTAAAGAAGGATAGGTGTCGTAACAATAACGAATGTCTTTACTCCAATTGGGATATTTAAAAACTTGATCTATCAGTAATACTTTACCTCCTAATTGAACAAAACGACCCACAAATTCTTTGAGGCCATTTCCTGTAAAGTAAAGATTATTCATATTTATATATAAACAAGAGGAATCAGTGCCGAATTTCTCCTTTGCATATTGTAGTAAAAAAGTAGTTTTACCTATGCCTCTAGTTCCTTTGATGCCAATCAGCCTATCGTTCCAGTTAATCTCATCCATCAGATATCTACGAACGGGAGCGTTTATATGTTTAATTAGATAAGCATGTGTGCGATAGAACGATTCCATTTATATTAAAATATCGTAAGTTTACAGTAGATGCAAATATAGTCTTTATTCACCAAAATGCAAACTGCACATTACAATTTCTTTGCTTTTTAATATTCTTTAGAGGTAAAAAAAATAGCAGATAAGTTATCTATTTCAACCTATCTGCTATTCATTTTATTAAAAAGGATTATTTATCCTTCTCTTCTGCCTAATTTAGCATCCAAAAATAACAAAGCTCCCTTATCTGTCTTCTTCATTAAATCTACTACAGCCGATGTACTTGCTTCTTCCTCAACTTGTTCTTCAACATATTTCCACAAGAATGATTCTGTTGCATAATCACTTTCAGCTTTAGCTGAGGTCATTAATTCGTTAATTAACTTTGATACGTGGCACTCATGCTCATAAACGTGTTCAAAAACTTCTAATGGAGTTCCCCACCCTTGAGGTACTACATCAATTTTCTCAATTTTAACCTCACAACCTCTGGATAGAATATAATCTGCAAATTCTTTAGCGTGATTTCTTTCTTCTTCACTTTGTGCCATAAGCCAAGAAGCAAAACCGGAATAACCTTGATGCTCCATAAAGTAAGACATTGATAAATAAAGATTAGAAGACCACAATTCAGCTGTTATCTGCTGGTTTAATTCTTTGAGTAATTTTTCTGATATCATAATATTACTTATTAAAAAATTTCTAGTTAATACATAGTGTATAACAGCCTATTAAAATCTTTGTTCAAGAAAACGTTGAATTATTTTATACTACAAGATTTGAAATCATCAGAAACATAGGCTTTAGGTAATTCTCTGCGATTATACTGTGAAGCCATGACCTCACCATAAGCTCCCGCTGATCTAATAGCTATAAAATCACCACGACTAACTTTATTTAAGTCAATGGATTTCCCAAACACATCCGAGGATTCACAAATAGGTCCTACTACATCATAAGCCTCTACTTCTTCATCAGAAGATAGATTCTCTATTTTATGGTATGCCTGATAAAGTGCCGGACGGATTAACTCGGTCATTCCTGCATCCAAAATAGCAAATTGTTTTTTTGCTCCTTGTTTAACATACAACACCTTGGATAGTAAAGAACCACATTGACCAACAATAGAACGTCCTAATTCAAAATGAATGGTTTGATGTGGACGCAACTTTAATTTATCATCATAGGTGGCAAAGTATTCTTTAAAGTTAGGTATTGACTGCCTGTTGGGATTTTCATAATCAATGCCTAAACCTCCGCCTACATTAATGTGAGAAAGTTGAATTTGATGTGCTTCCAAATAATTTTGTATAGTGTTGATTCGATTACATAAAGCAATAAAATCACTGGAATCCAGAATTTGAGAACCAATATGAAAATGAAGGCCAAACCAATCAATATGCGAGGCCCCTTGAGCATAACTGATTACATCCGCCAACTCTGTCAACCCAATACCAAATTTATTCTCAGCCAATCCTGTTGTTATATTCGCGTGTGTATGTGCTCCAACATTGGGATTTACACGCAAACAAACCTTGGCAATCTTATTCTGTTTAGCTGCTAACTCATTAATAACCTCAAGTTCAGGTTTTGATTCCACATTGAAGCAAAAAATATTATGTTTAAGTGCTAATTCAATCTCCCAATCTGCTTTTCCCACTCCGGCAAAAACAATTTTTTCGGGTTTAAATCCAGCATCCAGAGCAGCCTGAATTTCTCCTCCGCTAACACAATCGGCACCCAATCCATACGATTGAATAATAGAGAGAATCTGAGGGTTTGTATTAGCTTTTAATGCATAATGCAACATTACTTGATCAAAAACCTTAGATTCAGAACAAACATTTTCTAACGTTTTTTTTAGAAGATGACTGTCATAATAATAAAAAGGTGTCCTAAGGTCTTTAAATTGTTCTAAAGGAAAATTCCCTTTTTGCACTTCTGCCACTTCAGTTTTCTTTATTTGTTATTAAATAAATGGCTACTTAATTGACGTAAAGCATTAACTTTATCCGCACTACGTATTAAGAAAGAAATATTATAATTACTTCCTCCAAATGAAATCATACGCACCGGAATATCTTTCATCGCTTCCAAAGCCTTCGTTTCAAAGCCAACATTCTCCCAAGATAAATCGCCTACTACACAGATGATGCACATATCTTCATCTACTGTTACAGTACCATATTTTCTTAGGTCATTCAATATTTCATTTAAATTCCGTGTATTATCTATAGAAACAGAGACTCCTACCTCTGAAGTACAAATCATATCAATAGGAGTTTCGTAGCTTTCAAAGATTTCAAAAACCTTACGCAAGAAACCATAAGCCAACAACATTCGGCTCGATTTGATTTTTATGGCAGTAATATTTTCTTTTGCAGCAACTGCTTTTATTTTCTTTTCCTTGCCTCCGTCATTAGAGATCAATGTACCTGGAGCAGAAGGGTCCATAGTATTCAATAATCGCACAGGTATATTGGCATATTTTGCAGGTTGAATACAAGTTGGATGAAGTATTTTCGCTCCAAAATAGGCTAACTCTGCCGCTTCTTCAAATTCCAAATGACGTACAGGAGATGTATTTTCAACAATACGAGGATCATTATCGTGCATTCCATCAATGTCTGTCCAAATTTGAATTTCCTCAGCTTTGATAGCTGCTCCTATTAAAGATGCAGTATAATCACTCCCCCCTCTCTGCAAATTATCAATCTCACCATAAGCATTACGGCTAATATATCCTTGCGTAATATATAGTTCAGCATCAGAATGCTGTTCTATTAAATGGGTTAGTTTTTCACGAATATATACGGGATCAGGATCGTTATTCTTATCCATTCGCATATAAGATAAAGCAGGTATTAAAGCCGACTTTACTCCTTGCTCATTCAAATAGAAATTGATTAGTGCTGAAGAAATTAACTCTCCTTGTGCCAATAACACCTTCTCTTCAAAAAGGGTAAATAAATCCTTTGTATATTTTCGTATAGAATCAAAATGAGTTTGGATGACCTCTAATCCTTTTTGTTTAAACTCAGGAGTACTATAAAGTTCATTTACGTGTTTAACGTACAACTCTTCTAATTTATTTATAACTTCATTAGCTCCTTCCGGATTTTTCTTATACAAATAATCAGAAATCTCTACCAATGTATTGGTTGTACCCGACATAGCTGAGAAAACCACAATTTTTCTTTTACCATCAGCTATCAATTTGGCCACTTCTTTGATTCGGTCTGCCGATCCTACTGAAGTACCTCCAAACTTTAATACTTTCATTTTATTCTCTATCTTTTTTAATTAATTATTCTCTTTTGACTCATAAAACTCATCCGTCACATTTAGTAACTGACGTTCGTAACAGCGCAACACCATCCCCGGATATTCCTGCACATAATTTAAATTATGAGTAGTCATAACTACGAGGCTTCCTTTTTCTGCAATCTTATGTAGTAACTCAACAATATTTCTTCCTGTCTCTATATCCAAGTTTCCAGTCGGCTCATCAGCCAATATAATATCCGGAGAATTTAACATAGCACGGGCAATAACTATACGTTGCTGCTCACCACCTGACAACTCAAAAGGATATTTATATCCTTTATGACTCATGCCTACTAAGTCCAAAACTTCTTCAATACGAAAATCTATTTCGTGCTTTTTTTTCCATCCGGTTGCTTTAAGAACAAAAGACAGATTATCGTGTACAGAGCGATCAATGAGCAATCTAAAATCTTGGAATACAATACCAATATTTCTTCTCAGTTTAGGTATTTGCTTTCTTTTCAATTTTAATATAGAACAATCCAACACTCTACCTTGCCCACTAGCTATTCCTAATTCAGCATACATAGATTTGAGCAAACTTGTTTTACCTGAGCCTACAGCTCCTATGAGATAGGCAAATTCACCTTTTCTCAGTTGCAAATCCACATCTTGCAAGATACAGAGTTCCTCTTGATAAATAGAAACCTTATCGTAATGAATTAGTGTTTCTTCCATGAGTCTTTATGTCTATCTTGTAATTCCTTCACCAAGTCTTCAATGCCATATCCTTTTGAAGTTAACAGCACCATTAAATGGTAAATTAAATCTGAACCTTCGTATAAAAGACGCTCCTCTTTACCATTTGTAGCCTCGATAATAGTTTCCACAGCCTCCTCACCAACTTTTTGTGCCATACGATTAATCCCGGACTTAAACAACTGGGTGGTATAAGAGTTTTCCGGCATATCTTTGAAGCGTTGATTAAGTACTCCCTGTAGTTGTTTCAAAAAAAGTAACGGTTCCTCGTTTTTCTCGTTCCAACAAGTGTCTGAACCGGTATGGCAAACAGGTCCAACAGGACGAACTTCAACCAACAAGGTATCTTGATCACAATCGGCCTTGATAGAAACCAACTGCAAAAAGTTACCACTCTCCTCTCCTTTTGTCCATAATTTTTGGCGTGAGCGACTAAAGAATGTTACCTGTTTTGTTTCTAATGTTTTCTTATAAGACTCTTCATTCATATAGCCTAGCATAAGCACCTTTTGAGTCTCAACATCTTGTATTATTGCAGGAACTAAACCCTCTTTATCGTATTTTATATTCATTTCTTATCCATTTTGAGTAGTGAAAACCTATTAAATAAAGCATCCAATCAAGTCATTATTTCCGAACAGAAATCCCCTGACTACAAAGATAAGCTTTTAATTCTGGTATTTTGACTTCTCCAAAGTGAAAAACACTTGCTGCTAGTGCAGCATCAGCATGGCCTTTAAGAAAAGCATCTCTAAAATCTTCCATAGAACCAGCACCACCAGATGCTATTACAGGGATTGAAAGCTTATTATTCAGCTCGGCCAAAACCTCATTTGGAAATCCAATTTTCTTGCCGTCGTGATCCATACTTGTAAATAGTATCTCTCCAGCTCCACGCTCTTGAGCTTCATAAGCCCAATCTAACAGCAATTTATCAGACAGAACATTTCCGCCATTCAAAAGACAAACCCAACCTTTTTCCGTTTCTTTAGCATCAATAGCTACTACGGAAACACTTGATCCAAAATGTTTAGCAACCTCATCAATTAAATTAGGATTGCGTATTGCTGCTGAATTATAAGACACTTTGCTGGCACCTACATTTAATATACGTTCCACATCACTCAACTCGCTAATCCCTCCTCCAACAGTAAGAGGAATGGTCAAGACCTCTACTATATCTTTTATCAGTTGATTAAACGTTTTTCTTTTCTCAACTGTAGCAGCTATATCTAAGATAACTAACTCATCTGCACCTTGTTCATTGTATGCTTGTGCTAACTCCACCGGATCACCCGCATGCTTAAGATTTACAAAGTTGACTCCTTTTACCGTTTCACCGTTTTTGATATCTAAGCAAGGAATTATTCTCTTTATCATGAGTTCTGTTTTTTTAGTTTATAAAAACAAATAATTATAAATATGCCTGTAACTCTTCTAGTGTTATTTTACCTTCATATAAAGCCTTACCAATAATAACAGCAGGGATTTTATTTTCTACAAGATGATCAATATCTTTTAATGAACTTATACCTCCACTTGCAATTAAATACAAATCCGGAAAAGAGGTGAGTATCTCTTTATATAAATCCACATTTGTTCCTTGCAGCATACCATCTTTGCTTATATCTGTACAAATAACTTTCTGTACTCCTTTAGATTTGTAATCTTCAAGAAAAGAAAACAGCTCTTGTGATGATTGCTCTTGCCATCCACTCACTGCAATTTTCCCTTGGTTTACATCGGCACCCAGAATTATTTTCTCTCCTCCATAATGATTTAACCACTCCAAAAAAAGATTTGGCTTCTTTACTGCAATACTACCCACGGTTACCATGGATACTCCACATTGAAAAGCAGCTTCAATATCTTTTTCACTTTTAATTCCTCCACCAAAATCAATAATTAAAGAGGTCTGAGTGCATAGTTCTTCTAAAGCTTTTAGATTTACTATTCCTGAAGATAAAGCACCGTCCAGATCGACTACGTGCAAACGTGTAATCCCGGCATCTTCCATTTTCTTGGCCATTTCCACAGGGTTTTCACCATAAACTTTCTTTTGGTTATAATCTCCTTGTGAAAGCCTCACACATTTACCATCAATGATGTCTATAGCTGGAATAATCTCTATTTTCATTTCAAATTAAAGCTTTAATAAAAACAACAACAAAATTAACGAAATAATATGAATCTTCAGATAATCCATTCAAAAAGTTTAAATAAAGATACATTTTCGGCACAAAAAGAAAGATTTCATCAACATTTCTTCATTTCTTGCAACTGAAAATTCAACAAGCCGGCTAACTGATCTGCTATTTTTTGTTCCGAGAGTTTATAGCCTATTTCTTTCTCCAAAGAGGTAACTCCCTTATCCTGAAAACCACAGGGGTTTATATAATTAAAGTAATTCAGATCAGTATTCACATTCAAAGCAAGTCCATGCATCGTAACAAAGTGACTGCAACGTACTCCCATAGCACAAATTTTCCGCTCTCTTCCAGTGCCCACATCTAACCAAACACCGGTTGCCCCATCTAATCGGGTTGCTTCAACTTTGTATAGAGCACATAAATCAATCACCACCTGTTCTAGCAAATGGATATAGTTTTTAAGTCCCAAATGAAAGTTCTCTAGGTCAATCAGAGGGTAACAAACCACTTGTCCGGGGCCGTGGTAAGTTATATCTCCACCACGATCAATATGAAATAGCTCCGCTCCAATTTTGTTTAATTGAGATTCATTAAGTAGCATATTGTTTTGATGCCCACTCTTTCCTAATGTATAAACAGAAGGATGTTCACATAAAACAATATAATTTGTATGTGTCAATCCTCCCATCTTGGCGTTTATAATATTTTCAAAATATTCTTTTTGCCTATCCCAAGCCTCAGCATATGAGATTAGTCCCCAATTTTCAATCTTTAAACTCATAAAACAAAGATAAATGAAATTATATCTTTTTTCTAGCCAAGCCTAAACTATTTAAGACTACCGATACTGAAGAGAAGGCCATTGCCATACTAGCAATCATTGGGTTCATTAGTAAACCCCATGCAGGAAAAAGAACACCGGCAGCAATAGGAATACCAATGATGTTATAAATAAATGCCCAAAATAAGTTTTGATAAATCAATCTTACCGTTTGGTGAGACAAACGAAAAGCTTTAGGCAATAAAAAAAGATCTGAAGTCATCAAAGTAACCATAGCTACATCCATTGCTATATCAGTTCCTTTACCCATAGCAATACTAACATCGGCCACAGCAAGAGCCTGAGAATCATTGATTCCATCACCTATCATTGCCACAACTTTACCTTCGGCTTGTAATTGTTTAATATACAACTCCTTGTCAATGGGCAGTACCTCCGATTTGTAGTTTGTTATATTCAGCTGTTTAGCAACACTTGCAGCCGAACGTTCACCATCTCCCGTTAACATACAAACTTCATAGCCACTTCTTTTTAACTCTTCTAGAGCCTCAACAGAAGTTGGTTTTATCATATCACTAACAGCAATGATAGCAATTAACTGCTTTTCGTCACCATAATAGATAATACCATACCCTTTTCTTTCGTACTCAGCCAACATACCTTTCAACACTTGAGGTACTTCTATTCTTCGCTCTTCCATTAAACGTTGACTTCCTACCCAGTATTTACCATTTTGAACAACCACTTCTATTCCTTTTCCGGTTAGACTAATAAAAGAATCCAACTCAATAGGATTTATTTGTTCTTTCTCTTTCAATTCTTGCACCAAAGCACCCGCTAATGGATGCTCCGATTTCATTTCAGCAGAGATAAGAATCTCTTTGTATTTCAATTCAGAGGGAACAGCCCATAGCCATCCGGCAACCGTAGGTTTACCATCGGTCAATGTACCTGTTTTATCGAAGACAATAGTATTTACTTTTCGCATCTGCTCTAAGGCTACAGCATCTTTAATTAGAATATGATGGTTAGCAGCCTTCCCCAAACCAACCATTAAGGCAGTGGGTGTGGCTAATCCCAAGGCACAAGGACAAGCAATAACTAACACAGAAACGGAAGAAACTAGTGCGTGTGAAAAATAAGGCATACCACCAATAATTAACCACAAAGCAAAGGTTAATAGAGCTATTAAAACCACTACAGGTACAAATACGGCTGTTACTTTATCTACTATACGCTGTACAGGAGCTTTCTTTCCTTGTGCCTCTTGCACACGTTCTATAATCTGAGCTAGCAAAGTATCATCTCCAACCTGATCGGCCTTTACAACAAATGAACCTTTTTGATTAATAGTTCCCGTTAATACTTTAGAACCTATTTCTTTAATTACAGGGATAGGCTCTCCCGTAATCATACTTTCATCTACATTGGAATGTCCCTCTTCTAACAAACCATCCACCGGTATTTTTTCTCCGGGACGGACAACAACCAAATCACCAACCACCAGGTCTTCAATGGGAATATCTAAAACATCTCCGTTGCGTTTAACTCTTGCTACATCAGGCCGTAAGCCCATCAATTTCTTTATGGCCGATGTGGTTTGTCCTTTAGCTCGTTCTTCCATCAGTTTACCAGTCATCACAAAAGTTATAATCATAATGGCTGCCTCATAATATACATGAGGAATCAAGCCTCTACTTACCCAAAACTCAGGGTAGAAGGTATTAAACACACTGAAAAGATAAGCAATGGAGGTACTTAAAGAAACCAACGTATCCATATTGCTTTTTCCTGTTTTTAGTAACTTCCAAGCACTGACGTAAAATGACTTCCCAAAAAACAAAAGAAAAGCAGTAGTAACAACAAACATAAAGTAATTAACATAAGCTAAATCCGGGAAAAACATAGATAGTACCATCAAAGGAATGGTAAAAATCCAGGCCCAAATCACCTTACGCTTAGACTCTTGATATTGTTGATGTTGCATCTCTTGAAACTCATCTTGAGTTTGCTCTTTTAAAATCAAATCATAGCCTGCGGCTAAAACTGAAGCTCTAATCTCGCCGGGGGTAAGATTATTAGGATTAAACGTTACGTGCAAACTATTAGTAGCCAAATTCACATAAGCGTCCGAAATACCGGTTAACCCCTTGACCGTTTTTTCCACATTTTGAGCACAACCTGAACAGTGCATATTTAATACAGGGAACTCTTTTTTTACTTCACTATCTTTATTCATAACACCTTAAACTATTAGTAAATAAGCGCTTTATCTTGCAGAAAATCTGCAATAATAAAACACTCATTAATAAGAATTGTTCTAAATTAGCAATTTTATTAAACATAAAAACGCTTAGTTATATTCTTTTTTTTGAAGAGTATCAATTAATAATTTTTATATTTGTCTTAATTACATTCTAATAATCACATAAAACATTCATTATGAAGACAAAAGCACTTTCTCGTATAGGCTTTTTTATTACTCTGTTACTCTTTGTTGTTAGTTGTCAAACCGAAAGGAATACAGGAAACTTCATATTTAACACCGTAAAAGAAAACACTGAGGCTCATTTATTTAATGACACAAACAATCCTTCTTGCAACTTATCAATAGAATATACTTATATAAAAAACTCTTCGCAAGAGGTATTAAAAGATACGCTAAACAACTACCTCACCACCCTCTTTTTTGGAGACTCGTATGTTAACCGTCCAATAGAAGAAATTATTACTGATTATACCAATGATTACGTCCAAACTTATAAAAGTGATTTAGAGTCGCTTTTCAAGGAAGACAAAGAAATAAATAAAGAAAATGGAGAAAGCATAGGTCCTTGGTACAACTATGAAAAAACACTCAACAGTAACATTGAATCCTACAATAAAGATTTATTAGTATATAAAATATATTACCAAGAATACACAGGAGGTGCACACGGCATATATTCTACCAACTATTACAACTTTGATTTAAAAACAAAGATGATTTTGAAACTAGAGGATATTTTTGTTCCCAATTACAAAAAAGCTCTTGTTGAAGAAATTTGGAGACAACTAATAAAAGACAATAAGGTATCAACCAAAGAAGAGTTAAGAGATATGGGTTATGAGTACTCTGATGAGTTAAGTCCAACATCCAACTTTAAATTAGACAAACAGAGTATAACTTTTTTATATAATGTATATGAAATAGCACCCTACTCTATGGGTTCTATATCTATTACTATACCTTATGCCCAAATAACACATTTATTTAATAGCAATCCTATTTGGCAATCTATTTACGAAATTAAATAATACAATCATAAGCATACATTTATGGACTTCATTTTAAACTATTTTCCTTCATTATCAGAAAAACAGATAGAGCAACTACATAACCTCTATCCATTATACACGGAATGGAATGGAAAAATAAATGTAATATCTCGTAAAGACATTGAAAATTTATACTTACACCACATTTTGCACTCCTTAAGTATTGCAAAATTCATAAAATTTACCCCCCATACAAAGATCTTAGATTTTGGAACGGGAGGAGGATTTCCGGGTATCCCTTTAGCTATTCTATTTCCGGATGTTCACTTTCACCTAATAGATAGTATTGGAAAAAAAGTAAGAGTAGCAGAAGAAATAGCCAAAAGCATCGGTTTGCAAAACGTAACCTTTAGTCATATTAGAGGAGAAGAGATAAAAGATAAATACGACTTTGTTGTTAGTCGAGCGGTAATGAATTTGCCCGACTTAGTCAAAATCATTCAAAAAAACATAAGCAAGGAACAAAAGAATGCAATTCCTAATGGACTGTTATGCCTTAAAGGAGGCGATTTAGAAAAAGAAATCAAACCCTTTAAAAGCGTAATTACGGTTCATCCTTTAGATACAGATTTTGAAGAGGAGTTCTTCAAAACTAAAAAATTAGTTTTTGTTCCTTTATAACTTTTATTATAAATGCCATGAGAATCAAGAAATTTGAATTTAATATGTTTCCCGTAAACACCTACGTATTATGGGATGAAACCAAAGAAGCGGTAATTATTGACCCCGGGTGTTTCTATGAAGAAGAACGACAAAAATTAAAGAATTATATCCTCGATCATGAATTAACCGTGAAGCATCTATTAAATACACACTTACACCTTGACCATATTTTTGGAAACCCTTTTGTTAAACAGGAGTTTGGTGTTGGACCTTCAGCAAATAAAGCAGATGAGTTTTGGTTGGAAGAAGCTCCCAAACAAAGTAGGCTATTTGGCTTTGAACTAAAAGAAGATCCTATTCCCATTGACAATTATCTGTATGATGGCGATATAATAACTTTTGGAGAAAATCAATTGGATGTAATTCATGTGCCGGGACACTCACCCGGTAGTTTGGTTTATTATAACAAAAAGGAGAATTGCATCTTTTCCGGAGATGTACTTTTTCAGGGAAGCATAGGTCGTGCAGATTTAACAGGTGGCAATTTTGATGAATTAATAGAGCATATTTGCAGTCGCTTATTTACTTTACCCAAACAAACAGTAGTTTACTCCGGACATGGTCCCTCAACAACAATTGGAAACGAAAAAAAGAACAACCCATTTTTTAGATAAATACAACAAATATGGAAACCAATGAATTAAAATACCGTCACATCGGTATCTCGTCTTCGGACATCGAAATAATGTTGCAAAAAATAGGTGTAGATTCTCTTGATGAATTAATCAAGAAAACTATTCCCGAGGATATTCTATACAAAGAGTCGCTTAAATTACCCGCACCTCTTACTGAATATGCTTTTGCAAAACACATTCAGAAAATTGCAGAAAAGAATAAAATATACTCCACATTTATTGGGCAAGGATGGTATAATACAATTACTCCTGCTGTTATTCGCCGTAATGTACTTGAAAATCCTGTATGGTATACGTCATATACCCCTTACCAAGGAGAGGTATCGCAAGGAAGATTAGAGGCGTTAATGAATTTTCAGACCATGGTTTCTGATTTAACCAGACTTCCTCTAGCTAACAGTTCATTGTTAGATGAAGCTACTGCAGGTGCGGAAGCCATGATGATGATGTACAACCTAAGAACCAGGAATCAAAAAAAGAACAATGCCCAGACACTCTTTATTGATAAAAACGTATTTCCGGAAACCATAGCAGTAATTAAAACAAGAGCCATTCCCCAAGGAATAAACCTTTTGATTGGTGACTATGAAAACTGCACATTCAGTCCGGATATTTTTGGTTGCATTATTCAATATCCAAATGCAAATGGAACAGTGAATGAGTACAAAGAATTTGTAGAAAAAGCACATCAGGCAGATTGTAAAGTGGCTGTAGCAGCAGACATTCTGAGCTTAGTTCTTCTTACTCCTCCGGGAGAATGGGGAGCAGACATAGCTTTTGGAAGTACTCAAAGAATGGGTATTCCGTTATACTATGGAGGTCCATCAGCTGCATATTTCGCAACACACAGTGAACACAAACGTAGTATTCCGGGAAGAATCATTGGTTGGTCAAAAGATAGAAATGGAAAGTTATGCTACCGCATGGCTCTACAAACCCGTGAGCAACACATCAAGCGTGAACGTGCAACCTCAAACATTTGTACTGCTCAGGCTTTACTAGCCACAATGGCCGGGTTTTATGCCGTATATCACGGTTCTAAAGGTTTAAAACAGATTGCTGGTCGCATACATCACATAGCCACCTTACTTCATGAAGAGATTAAACAATTGGGTTATACTTCACTAAGTACCACCTATTTTGATACATTACAATTTGAGATACCTAGTTCAACTACAAAAGAAGAGATAGAAAAAATCGCTCTTTCAAAAGAAGTAAACTTAGCTTATATTGATAATACCATACGCCTCAGCATAGATGAAACTACAGGCTTAGAAGAAGTAAACACATTACTTCAAATCTTTGCCCAAACAGTAAATAAAGAAGCAAAAACCATTTCAGAAATCAAGGAATCAGGCGTTATAGAAACCTCTAAATTCAAAAGAACTAGTGATTTCTTAACACACGAATCATTCCAGAAATACCACACGGAAACTGAAATGATGCGCTACATCAAGCGTTTGGATAGAAAAGATATCTCTTTAGCTCACTCAATGATTTCACTTGGTTCTTGTACAATGAAGCTTAATGCTGCATCAGAAGTGTCAACCATCACATTGCCCGGTTTCATGGGCATTCATCCTCTAGCCCCAATCAATCAGGCAGAGGGATACCAGGAACTCATTACTGAATTGGGAGAACTATTACAAACACTTACCGGCTTTGAAGGAATAAGTTTCCAACCTAATTCAGGGGCAGCAGGTGAATATGCAGGACTTCGTGTAATTCGTTCATACTTAGAATCCATAGGAGAAGGACACCGTGACAAAGTAATTATCCCGGCATCTGCACACGGAACAAATCCTGCATCTGCCATCCAGGCAGGTTACAGTACAATAACTTGTGCCAGCAACGAAAGAGGGGATGTAGATATGGATGACTTCAAAGAAAAAATCCAAAAATACGGCAAAGAAATAGCTGCTCTTATGATTACATATCCATCCACACACGGTATTTTCGAAAAAGACATTGCCGAGATTTGCAGACTAACACACGAATGTGGAGCTCAGGTATATATGGATGGAGCCAATATGAATGGACAAGTGGGGTTAACTAGTCCCGGTTTTATTGGTGCAGACGTATGTCACCTTAATCTTCATAAAACCTTTGCAAGTCCTCACGGAGGAGGTGGCCCAGGTGTTGGCCCAATATGTGTAGCTAAACATTTAATACCTCATCTTCCGGGACATACATCTACAGGTAATGCTAGCAATCAAGTATCTTCAGCCCGCTACGGAAGTGCCGGTATTTTACCCATCACATATGGATATATCAAAATGATGGGTATTGAGGGACTTACTCAAGCCACAAAAATAGCCATTTTAAGTGCCAACTACTTAACGAAATGTTTTGAAGATACTTATGGTGTGGTTTATAGAGGAGAAAATGGTTTTGTAGGTCACGAAATGATTTTAGAATGCAGAGCACTAAAAGAGGAAACAGGTATCACAGAAGTGGATATTGCCAAACGATTAATGGATTATGGTTACCACGCACCAACTCTTTCCTTCCCTGTTGCCGGAACGCTTATGATTGAACCCACAGAAAGTGAAAGTTTAGCAGAATTAAACAACTTTGTAGATGTTATGCTATCTATCTACCAAGAAGCTCAAGAGGTTAAGTCGGGTGAGGCTGATAAAGAGAACAATGTACTTAAAAATTCACCACATCCGGAATATGAAGCTGTTTCCGATGAATGGAACCACCCTTATTCCAGACAAAAGGCCATTTACCCTATTCAAAGTGTAAAAGACAATAAATTCTGGATTAATATAGCTAGAATAGATGACACACTAGGAGATCGTCAGTTACTAACTACACAGTATGAAACATTTGAAGAATAACGATACGTTATTTGACTAGTACTAAAAAAACTGCTTGAGATTTTATAACTCAAGCAGTTTTTTATTATTTAAACACACACGACCATATTTCCTGAAACTCATAGAAAATCAACCTTTTTGAGTTTTCACTCACCTCTTTCTCAACCTTACTTTTAAGGCTTGCAAGCAGGGTCTTTATCGGTCTAGGACCGAAGGCCTGTCGGTCTAGGACTGAAGGGTGCTCGGTCTAGGACCGAAGGGCATTGGGTCTTAGACCGACAAAATAGAATCAATAAAGTTTTCTTTTCCTCCTCCTTTATATCAATTATAATAAAGGAGAAAAAGAACCTTTTTAGTTAATTAGCAGAATAAAGAACTAAGTCTTTTTTAAAACACTTAATGAATTCAATGCAAAGTATGGATAGTCAACATGGCATTAGGTAATCCCTCTGCTGAAACCACTAATTGAATTGTTCCTTGTTGCGTAGTTGGTTGGACAATGGCAATCGCCCTTCCTCTAAAAGTTTTAGGTGTCAGAGAACGGAAGCTTTCCATATCTGCATATGCACCATTGCCTGCAGCAAGAACACGACCTGCACCTTCACACTTTATGGAGAGAGGAACCGTGGCATCAGGAACAACATTGCCTTCTGCATCAACAACTTCGATTTTTACATAAGACAAATCGTTTCTGTCGCCTTTAATTTTATCTCTATCTGCCGTCAACCGAATGGAGGCAGGTTCCCCTACTGTTTTAAGAGTTGTGGAAGACAACTCCTTTCCTCGAGTTACATTTACGGCTCTCAGTGTTCCCGGCTTATATGTCACGTTGAAAGATGCCGTATAGTTTTCGCTGTCAACCTCTTGCTCTCCTACCAATATATTATCTTGATATAACCGAACTTTAGGAGAACGACTGTAAACATTCACACGCATCAACTCACCTTCATAGCCACTCCAATTCCAACTCAATAACTCGTCAGTCCATCCCCAACCATTAACTACCTCCTTTTTCCCTTGAGCTACAGGAGGACGAACAGCCATTGTTATTTCTCGTTCCCGCCACAAAATATCACGATAATATGATTGAGGCTTTTTATCGCCACAAAAGTCAATATCTCCACACCACGCATTATACCATGGCCAGCCCATGAATTGAGGATTGTGTTCTCCTTCTCCCAACTCTAAAGCGTGTGCTAAGCCTGCCTCACCCAAATAATCAATAGCGGTCCACACAAAATCGCCGATTATATACGAATGTTTCTCCACCAAGTTCCAGTTATCTGCTGCCTCTTTAGGGTACGACTCACTACCATAGATTACTCGATTTGGATAATCCTTATGATCGTTTTCATACTCCCGCCAATTGTAATTATAGCCTGCCACATCTACATTCTCAAAAGCTCTGTAAGAATCTTCTGACCATTTAAAGTGACGTCTGTCCCAAAAAGCATTAGCCCCAACAGTTGAATAACGTGAACTGTCATACTCCTCTATGATACGAACCAAATTCTTTGCAATCTCGACACCTTCTTTATCGGCTCGTTGCTCTATTTCATTCCCTATACTCCACATAATTATTGAAGGGTGATTTCGGTCTCTACGTAAAGAGGCTATCAAATCTTTTTCACTCCACTCATCAAAAAACTGATGATAGTCATTTGATCGTTTAGGTTTCTGCCATTGATCAAAAGTTTCGTGAATCACAAGCATACCCAATCGGTCACAGACATCCAAAAAATATTCAGAAACCTGATTATGTGCACATCGCACCGCATTATAACCATTGGCTTTCATCAGTTCTACTTTGCGTTCTTCTGCCCTATCAATAGCCATAGCTCCCAACAATCCATTATCGTGGTGAACACATCCTCCTTTTAACTTCAGGCTTTTTCCATTCAACTGAAATCCTTTCTCTGCAGTAAAAGAAAGAGTACGTACTCCAAAAGGAATAATTATTTTATCAAGCTCTTGCCTATCTGAAGAAAGAGAGAGTTCTGCTGAATACATAGCCGGATTATCTACAGACCACAATTCCGGCTTTTTAAGAGTAAAAGAGGTTGACATGGCTTCATCGGACAAAAGAGAGACCTCTTTTAATAGATCAATCACTTTCTCTCCTTGAGGAGAATACACTTTAACATTCAAAACTCCGGAAGAATATTTTTTATCTTTATTATGGATAATGGTTGAGATCTTAACCAAAGCATCCTTCCCTTTGAGCTCCGAGGCATCAACAAAAGTATCCCACTCCTCCAGATGTGTTTTATTGGTTTTGATTAACCAAACGTGCCTATAGATTCCTGAACCTCCGTACCAACGACTATTTTCGCCTACATTTAAAGCACGAACAGCGATGGTGTTTACAGTTCCCGGCTTGTTACAGTAAGGTGTTAGGTCTATTTTATAAGAAGTATAACCACACGCATTGAAGTAGACTTTCTTTCCATTGATAAAGACTTCGGATTGATTATAAACCCCTTCGAAATAGAGAGTGTGCAGCTGATCAGCATCTTCCGGAGAGATAGTAAAACTTTTACGGTACCACCCCTCTCCTCCTAAGGTCTGACCAATATCAATACCTCCAAAACCGCCTTCATTTAATTTTGAAAAAGGACCGACAGTGATTCCATCGTACGTTATCGGAGTAGGTTCAACGCTCCAATCGTGAGGCAAATCCAACGTTCTCCATTTACTATCATCGAAAGAGGGTTGCTCAGCATTGGCGATGCTGCCCCGATGGAACTTCCAGTTATCATCAAATAATACCTTGCGATTATTGGCTGTTATAACACTCTGTACTCCGAGAAGAATGAGTACAGCTAAACACCCCATTACTTTTTTAAGTCTTTTCATTGTATATTAGTATATTAGTTTTCAAATTTAGAATAGATTATCAACGAAAATAGGCTTTATTCTGCAACTAGGTACAACTATATTACGCCAAAGAAGGTCGGTAATTAGTCACAGAGAAAAAGAGAGAAAAAATTTCACATTATAGGTTTAATTATAGGGAAGAACATTCTCTAATTATGGCAAATAGTATATAATGACTCAAAAGTTAGCAATTCCACAAATTTCTATCTCGTCAG
>CAZOVL010000042.1:0-22072 GCA_964583185.1 uncultured Bacteroides sp.
AAAAATAGTTGTCCCTAATGATTTAGAAGTGATCCATCTGGATGGAAATGAATAGCGTCTTCTTTTCCTACACCTTTTCTCCAGAGAAAATAAATACCCTTAAGCAACGATTTAAGATGCTTTTTTTCTTAATTTTGTGAGCAGTAGAAATTTAATAACATAAAAAATCAGATTCAAAAAATGGGATTAAAACCAAGTTTGCCAAAAGGAACTCGAGATTTTTCACCACTTGAAATGGCGAAACGTAATTATATTTTTGATACCATTCGTGAGGTATATTCTCTTTACGGATTTCAACAAATAGAGACACCGGCAATGGAGACTTTGTCTACTTTGATGGGAAAGTATGGTGATGAAGGCGATCAGCTTCTTTTCAAGGTGTTGAATTCAGGCGATTACCTGAGTAAGTTAAGCGATGACGATTTATTAAGCCGTAAGAGCAATCAGCTGATTCATCAATTCTCTGATAAAGGTTTACGTTATGATTTAACTGTGCCTTTTGCAAGATATGTTGTTATGCACCGGAATGAAATTACATTTCCATTTAAACGTTATCAGATACAGCCGGTTTGGAGAGCTGACAGACCACAAAAAGGGAGATACAGAGAGTTTTATCAGTGTGACGCTGACATTATTGGCAGTGACTCTTTGTTGAATGAAATTGAATTGATAGAAATAATAGATACGGTTTTTTCTAAATTCGGTATTCGTGTTGCCATTAAACTGAACAATAGAAAAATATTATCCGGAATAGCTGAGGTCATTGGTGAGGAAGATAAGATTGTGGATATTACGGTTGCCATTGATAAACTAGATAAGATAGGTGTTGCTAATGTACATAAGGAACTACTTGAAAAAGGAGTTTCTGAACAAGCCATTGAGAAACTGCAACCCATCATTGAACTATCCGGGACTAATAAAGATAAAACTGCTACCCTGAAAGAAGTTTTGGGTGACAGTAAAATAGGACTAGAAGGAGTTCAGGAGTGTGAGTTTATTCTAAATGCCATGGAACCCATTGGATTGACCAATGCCATGGATTTTGACATCACTCTGGCACGAGGCCTGAATTATTATACCGGTGCAATTATTGAGGTGAAAGCACTGGATGTGGAAATTGGTAGTATTACCGGAGGAGGTAGATATGACAACCTGACAGGGGTCTTTGGTATGGAGGGCGTTTCCGGTGTGGGAATATCTTTCGGTGCCGATCGGATTTTTGATGTGTTAAATCAGTTGGAGTTATATCCTACGGATGCCATCAAAGGAACCACTCTTTTGTTTATCAATTTTGGAGAAGAAGATACCCTCTATTCCTTGAAAGCTTTAAGTGAGATTAGAAAAGCGGGAATTCCATCTGAGATATTTCCTGATGCAGCCAAGATGAGAAAACAGATGAGTTATGCCAATGCCAATCAAATTAATTATGTGGCTATGATTGGTGAGAATGAGCGAAAAGCAAATAAAATAACCCTTCGAAATATGTCAACCGGAGAACAAGATTTGTTGACGTTGGAAGAGTTAATTCAGAAATTAAAATAACGAAAATAACTAAACTAGTGATAGGAAGAGATGAGTAGAATGAGCACTCATCTCTTTTTTTTGAAGTATGTCAGAGTGTCCCTATCTGTCAGTGTTGCAAAGAAGACATTGCTTTGGCACGGTTTTAGTTACTATTGAGATGATTAAGATAAAAAATAGATAGCAATATAAACATTAAAAAAGAAAATTATGAAGATTAAACCATTAGCAGACAGAGTTCTTATTCTACCTGCACCTGCAGAAGAGAAAACCATTGGAGGTATAATTATTCCTGATACAGCGAAAGAAAAACCATTAAGAGGTGAAGTGGTTGCTGTTGGACAAGGTACTAAAGATGAAGAAATGATTCTTAAGGTTGGAGACCAGGTTCTTTATGGAAAATATGCCGGAACTGAACTGGAAGTAGAGGGAAAAGATTATTTAATTATGCGTCAAAGCGACGTAGTTGCTGTTGTAGGTTAAATCATAAATTAAGATATAAATAAAAATATTATGGCTAAAGAAATTTTATTTAATATTGAGTCACGTGATCAGTTAAAGCAAGGAGTAGATGCTTTAGCAAATGCAGTGAAAGTAACATTAGGTCCAAAAGGACGCAATGTAATTATTGAAAAACAATATGGATCTCCGGCAATAACCAAAGACGGAGTAACTGTTGCTAAAGAAATTGAACTGGAAGATACTTTTCAAAATACAGGAGCTCAACTGGTAAAAGAGGTGGCTTCAAAAACAGGTGATGATGCAGGTGATGGAACTACAACTGCTACTGTTTTAGCTCAGGCTATAGTAAGTGAAGGGTTGAAAAACGTAACTGCGGGTGCAAATCCAATGGATTTAAAACGTGGAATTGACAAAGCGGTTGCAAAGGTGGTGGAAACCATTAAAAAACACGCTGAAACAGTGGGTGATGATTACGATAAAATAGAGCAGGTAGCTACTATTTCTGCAAACAATGATTCAGTTATTGGTCGTTTAATTGCAGATGCTATGCGTAAGGTTTCTAAAGATGGTGTAATAACCATTGAAGAAGCAAAAGGTACCGATACGACCATTGGTATTGTTGAAGGGATGCAATTTGATAGAGGTTATTTATCAGCCTACTTTGTAACCGATACAGAAAAAATGGAATGTGAAATGGAAAACCCATACATTCTGATTTACGATAAGAAGATTTCCAATCTTAAAGAGTTCTTACCTATTCTAGAGCCGGCTGTTCAGTCCGGACGTCCTCTTTTAGTGATAGCTGAAGATGTAGATAGTGAAGCATTAACTACACTTGTGGTTAACCGTTTACGTTCTCAGTTAAAGATTTGTGCTGTAAAAGCTCCCGGATTTGGTGACCGCAGAAAAGAGATGTTAGAAGATATTGCTATTCTAACCGGTGGTGTGGTGATTAGTGAAGAGAAAGGTTTAACTCTGGAACAAGCTACACTTGAAATGTTGGGTTCTGCCGGTAAGGTAACGATTACTAAAGACGAAACCATTATTGTAAGTGGTGCCGGTGAGAAAGATGCTATCCAAAAACGTGTAGAGCAAATTAAAGCTCAAATAGAAACAACTACCTCTGATTACGATAAAGAAAAACTACAAGAACGTTTAGCTAAACTTTCAGGTGGTGTGGCTGTTCTCTATGTAGGTGCTGCATCGGAGGTTGAAATGAAAGAGAAAAAAGACCGGGTAGATGATGCATTAAGTGCAACTCGTGCAGCCATTGAAGAGGGTATTGTACCCGGAGGTGGTGTTACCTATATCCGTGCCATTAAAGAGTTGGAAAACATGGAGGGTGAAACACTAGATGAAACAACAGGTATAAAAATCATTAAGCGTGCTATTGAAGAACCTTTACGCCAAATTGTTGCCAATGCCGGTAAAGAGGGAGCTGTAATTGTTCAAAGAGTAGCTGACTCGGAAGGTGATTTTGGATACAATGCTCGTAGCGATAAATTTGAAGATTTACGCAAATCGGGAGTTGTTGATCCTGCAAAAGTAACGCGTGTGGCATTAGAAAATGCAGCTTCAATTGCTGGTATGCTTCTAACTACTGAATGTGTTATTGTAAACAAGAAAGAAGATACACCTGCTATGGCAATGCCTGCAGGAGGTGGAATGGGCGGTATGATGTAATCTGTTGAGATTACTTCAAATCATTCACAAGGAATATTAAAGAAAGAGAGAATGTTGAAAAGCGTTCTCTCTTTTTCTTTTCCGTGTTTTCTTGAATGCAAGTTGTTTGGTAAGGCTTGGATAAAAAAAGATTTTCATTGGAATAGTAAACGCCGGGTTACCCCTTGGGGTGAATTTATTGAGCTTCTTTTTGTAATAACTTAAGCTTTCAATTAACTTTGTTTATATTGTAGAAATATCTCAAATACATAGAACATGAAAAAAGCATTAATTTCGGGTATCACAGGACAGGATGGTTCTTTTCTAGCCGAATTTTTATTGGATAAAGGGTATGAAGTACATGGAATCATTCGTCGGTCGTCCTCTTTTAATACGGGACGCATAGAGCATCTGTATTTTGATGAGTGGATTCGTGATATGAAAAATAACCGTTCCATAGAATTGCATTACGGTGATATGACGGATAGTAGTTCGTTGATTCGGATTATTCAGCAAATACAACCCGATGAGATTTACAATCTGGCAGCTCAAAGTCACGTAAAAGTCTCTTTTGAGGTTCCTGAATATACGGCAGATACCGATGCTTTAGGTACGTTACGTATGTTGGAAGCCGTTCGGATTTTAGGTCTGGAAAAGAAAATTCGTATTTATCAGGCATCCACATCCGAGTTGTATGGAAAAGTGCAAGAGGTTCCACAATCGGAAACGACTCCTTTTTATCCTCGTTCTCCGTATGCCGTAGCTAAACAATATGGTTTTTGGATTACTAAGAACTACCGTGAAAGCTATGATATGTTTGCGGTGAATGGTATTTTGTTTAATCACGAAAGTGAGCGTAGAGGGGAGACTTTTGTTACACGTAAAATAACATTAGCTGCTGCCAGAATAGCCTATGGAGTGCAAGACAAGTTGTATTTAGGCAACTTAAATGCCAAAAGAGACTGGGGGTATGCAAAAGATTTTGTGGAGTGTATGTGGTTGATGTTACAACAAGATACTCCGGAAGATTATGTCATTGCTACCGGGGAGATGCACTCTGTGCGTGAGTTCTGTACCTTGGCTTTTCAGAAAGCCGGAATAGAGTTAATGTGGGAAGGCAGTGGGGTTGACGAAAAAGGAATAGATAGAGTTACGAACCGTGTGTTGGTGGAAGTGTCTCCAAGCTATTTCAGACCGGCTGAAGTAGATCAGCTACAAGGAGATCCAACAAAAGCGAAAACAAAGCTAGGCTGGAATCCTGTACAGACCAGCTTTGAAGAGTTGATTCATCTTATGGTTCAACACGATATGAATGAGGTTAGACGAAATATAAAGAATAAATAAGGATGAAAAAAGATTCAAAAATTTATGTTGCGGGACATAAAGGATTGGTTGGTTCAGCTTTATGGCATATTCTTCAGCAAAAAGGATATACTCATTTAGTGGGAAGAACACATAAGGAACTGGATTTATTAAATGGTGAAGCCGTTCGGGCTTTCTTTGAAGAGGAGAAACCTGAATATGTTTTTCTGGCTGCTGCCTATGTAGGAG
Source organism: uncultured Bacteroides sp. (assembly GCA_964583185.1). Classification (GTDB taxonomy): domain Bacteria; phylum Bacteroidota; class Bacteroidia; order Bacteroidales; family Bacteroidaceae; genus Bacteroides_E. The sequence goes on from CAZOVL010000042.1 coordinate 5,197, forward strand.
GCATATTGGCTAATTGTACTTATCGTGCTGATTTCATCTATAAGAACCTACAGATACAACAAAATATTATTGGTGAGAGTCATCGTACCGGGGTAAAGAAACTCTTGTTTTTGGGCAGTACTTGCATTTACCCGCGAGATGCAGAGCAACCCATTAAAGAAGAGGCTCTTTTGACCGGCCCGCTGGAATATACCAATGAGCCTTATGCTCTGGCAAAAATTGCAGGCTTAAAGATGTGTGAAAGCTTCAATTTGCAATATAACACAAACTATATTGCAGTGATGCCTACTAACTTATACGGTCCAAATGACAATTTTGACTTGGAAACAAGTCACGTGCTTCCTGCAATTTTGCGTAAGGTTCATTTGGCAAAATGTTTGAGTGAAGAGAATTGGGAGGCTATCCGGAAGGATTTGGCTTATCTGCCCATAGAGGGTGTAAATGGAGAATCGTCACCGGATGTCATTGTTCAGAAGCTGAAGAAATATGGCATTACACCCAATCGTCTTGAGCTTTGGGGAACAGGAAATCCGTTGCGGGAGTTTCTTTGGAGTGAAGAAATGGCTGAGGCTTGTGTATTTGTGATGGAGAACATTGACTTTCAAGATACTTTTGACCCGGAGGTTAAAGAGGTGAGAAATTGTCATATTAATATTGGGACAGGAAAAGATATTTCTATCCGTGAATTGGCCCAACTGATTATTAAAACCATTGGTTACAAAGGTAGTTTGCAATTTGATGCAACTAAGCCCGATGGAACCTATAGGAAGTTAACCGATGTGTCCAAATTAAATGCTTTGGGATGGAAGCATTCCATTGATATTGAGGAAGGTATATCTCGTTTATATGAGTGGTATTTGTCTTCGCAAAAGTGAGGAAGTTGCACTTTTCGTTAATTTATGTTTGTGGTTTTTGCAATTAGACGTATATTTGCTCAGTTTTAATCTATATGTGCATATATGAAAGAAAGCTTTATCGCGTTTATAGAGAACAGTATTAAGAATAACTGGGATCTAAATGCTTTGACAGATTATGACGGTGCGACTCTCCAATATAGAGATGTGGCTCGTAAAATCGAAAAGGTACACATTCTTCTTGAAGAAAGTGGAGTGAAAAAAGGAGATAAAATTGCCATATGTGGAAGAAATAGCTCACATTGGGGGGTAACTTTCTTGGCCGTTTTGACCTATGGAGCCGTGGCTGTTCCTATATTACACGAGTTTAAGTCGGATAATGTTCATCACATAGTTAACCATTCTGAAGCCAAGTTGTTATTTGTTGGTGATGTGGTTTGGGAGAACTTAAATGAAAAAGCTATGCCATTGATTGAAGGGGTGGTGCTGATGAATGATTATTCGCTTTTAATTTCTCGCAGTAAAAAACTAACTGCTGCTCGTGAGCATCTGAATGAGCTTTTCGGAAAGAAGTATCCAAAGAATTTCCGAATCAATCACATTAACTACCATAAAGATCAACCGGAAGAGTTAGCCATTATAAACTATACCTCCGGGACAACTAGTTTTTCTAAGGGGGTAATGTTGCCTTATCGTAGTTTGTGGTCAAATACGCAGTTTGGATTTGATGTGTTAGACCTGCAGCCCGGTGATAAAACCATATCTATACTGCCTATGGCTCATATGTATGGTATGTCGTTTGAATTCTTGTATGAATTTGCAGTAGGTGCTCACGTGTTTTTCTTGACACGTATGCCAACTCCTAAGGTAATATTCAAGGCTTTTAGTGAAATTAAGCCTAAGATTGTTGTTTCCGTTCCATTAATCATTGAAAAGGTAATTAAGAAGAATGTAATGCCTAAGTTGGAAACCCCAACCATGAAACTCTTGTTAAAACTTCCCTTGATTAGTGATAAAATAAAGACCTCGGTTAGAGAAAAGGTGTGCGAAGCCTTTGGAGGAGAATTTCTTCAAATTATTATTGGTGGGGCTGCCTTAAATAAAGAGGTGGAGGAATTCTTAAAAATGATAGACGTTCCGTTCACTGTGGGGTATGGTATGACCGAATGTGGTCCGATTATCTGTTATGAAGATTGGTCCAGATTCAAACCGGGTTCTTGTGGTAAGGCTGCACCTCGTATGGAAGTGAAGGTTTTGTCTCCTGATCCGGAAAATGTACCTGGCGAAATTGTATGTCGTGGTCCCAATGTAATGTTAGGTTATTATAAAAACAAAGAGGCTTCCGAAGAGGTGGTAGATGCAGAGGGTTGGTTACATACCGGAGACTTAGCTCTTATGGATGCTGAGGGGAATGTTTCCATACGTGGACGAAGCAAAAATATGTTGTTGGGGTCTAATGGACAAAACATATATCCTGAAGAAATAGAAGATAAGTTGAACAACTTACCTTTTGTAGCTGAGAGTATTGTTGTTCAACAAGGAGATATTTTAGTTGCTTTAATCTATCCCGATGTTGAAGATATGTTTGCACACGGGTTGAGTAACTCTGACATTGAAACAAAAATGGAAGAGAATAGAGTGGCTCTGAATGAAATGCTACCGGTGTATAGTAAAATAGCTAAAGTAAAGATTTATCCTGAAGAGTTTGAGAAAACACCTAAGAAGAGTATTAAACGCTTCCTTTACCAAGAAGCCAAAGGATAAAAAGAACAAAGAATTAATGATGCAAAAAATGAATATATTAACAGCAGTTCTACTATTAACTGCTGTTTCTGTTTTCGGACAAAAAAATAGTAGTGCGGGTATCAATCTTTCTCTTTGGAAGAATGTGAGTACCCAGAAACACACACCCGGTAATAAAACCTATTTTAACTTGGGATTACTTACTCATATGAATGAGTTGAGAGGCGTAAGTTTTAATGTTTTAGGTAGCAAAGTGAATCGGAATATGGCGGGTTTACAGCTGTCGGGCTTTGTCAATCAGGCTATGTTCAATGCATCAGGAGTTCAGTTGTCTAGTCTTGCCAATATAACTGCCCGGGATTTTTCAGGAGTGGGAGCTACCGGTATTCTCAATTTGGTGGCAGGCGATTCCAAAGGGATAACCATTGCCGGATTCTCTAATATTGCAGGTGGTAGTCAGGTGGGGCTTAGTTTAGCCGGATTGCTGAATATGTCGGGTGATAAAGGAGCCGGAGTCAGCTTTGCGGGTATAGGTAATATTAGTCCGGTTGATTTTTGTGGAGTGATGATGGGAGGATTCATCAATGTAACCGGTCAAACGATGCGTGGTGTGCAATTGGCCGGGCTATCGAACATAAATGCAATGGATATGTATGGAGTGCAAATATCGCCATTTAATGTCACGGTGAAAGGGAAAGGCCTGCAGTTGGGTTTAGTAAACTATTACGCGGAGAACTTTAATGGTTTTCAGCTGGGGCTGGTGAATGCTAATCCTAATACACGTGTTCAATGGATGATTTTTGGTGGAAGTTCAACAAAGATTAATACGGCAGCACGTTTCAAAAATGATTTGTTCTATACCATTATCGGTGTTGGATCGCATTATTTGGACTTTGGTGATAAGTTCTCCGGTTCATTATTCTATCGTGCAGGTTTAAGTATTCCTCTTTACAAAAATCTATCTATAAGTGGTGACTTAGGTTACCAACACATTGAAAACTTTAAGAATAAAGATCAAGGGTTCCCTAAGCGATTATATGCTTTAGAATCCAGAATAAACTTAGAGTATAGCTTCAATTCAAAACTAGCCTTGTTTGCTACTGGTGGCTATAGTCACAGTCGTCATTACAATCAATCGCATACTTATAAAAACAGAGCAATTATTGAAGCGGGTATTATTCTGTTTTAAGTGCTGTGATTTAATCATTCTGCAAAAGTTGCTTATCCAGGTACTTCAATCCGTAGGAAGGGATGAAGTGAGCTACTCTTTTATACGCATTGTTGATTAATTATATCTATATTTGTTGGATATAAGCAATAAAACCAAGAGTACTCGATGAGTCGATCATCAAATATAATGCACGAACAATTGCATTTAATAGGGGGATCTCCTGTTAAAATAAAAAAATGCAATTATGATTATTTCAAATATCCGTATCATTTTCATATGGAGTATGAGATTTCCTATATCAGTAAAGGGTATGGAACACTCTATGCAGGGAACAGTATCAACTCCTTTGAAGATGACTATTTAGTGTTGTTTGGTAGTAATTACCCACATATGTTTAAAAGTCACTCCGACTTTTACGATCAATCTCCCAATCTTAGAACTCACGCTATTATTATTCATTTTCAAGAGGATTTCTTAAAAGAACCCCGAAAATTCTATCCTGAGTTTAAAGCAATAGACCAACTGTTGATTAATTCAAAATATGGAGCGGTCTTTGACTTGAAAAACAACGAAGAGCTCAGGGAAAAAGTCAGAGAGATTATTCACTCTACAGGACTAAAGCGGATTATTGATTTAATAGATATTCTTTCTTTAATGAGTCAGTCTACGAGTGTTTCGTTTTTAGGTAAACAAAAAGAGAAGGATATACTAACCACCAAAGATGAACGATTGGTGAAGGTGCTCAGTAAAATCAATACAGGATACGATAAAGAAATTCGTTTGGATGAAATTGCTAAAATAGCGGGGATGAATACCTCCGCTTTCTCCCGGTATTTTAAGCAAAAAACAAGTAAGACCTTGACCCGTTATATTAATGAACTGCGGGTGAATTATGCTTGTGAGTTATTATTGGAGAAAAGATTAACCATCTCTCAGATTGCTTTTGAGTGTGGTTTTAATAATATATCCAGTTTTAATCGTCAGTTTAGAAGCATAACATCGTATAATCCTTCCGATTATGTGAAAAAGTTTAGTCATAGTATGATGTAATTATACGCTTTGATTAACTTTTTCTCTCTGTTTTACATCCGGTAAATGTGAGCTATATTTTAAACGGCTTTTCAAGAATTTAGTGAATTGACACCTTTCTTATAAACTTAAATTACATCGGGCCTAGAAGTGGTATAGTTGAACAAAAGATGTCTTGTAAGTCTTTAAGAAGTAGAGATAAAGAACTTGTTATCATACCCCTTGGTATAAAAAAAGAGCAACAGATTATTATTTAATCTGTTGCTCTTTTTTATATATCTGTTATTTGTGATAATGTACTTATCACTATGACTTTGCATTTATGATTTCTCAGAAGCTAAAAAGCGGATAAGCTTTCATTCTTTCATTCACTTCTTCTTTCACTTCAGCAATTACTTGATCGTTATCTACATTGGAAAGAACTTTTTCAATTAATCCTGCAATAACAATCATAAGATCTTCTTTTGCCCCACGAGTTGTGATGGCTGGAGTTCCTAAACGAATGCCGGAAGTTTGAAAGGCAGATCGTGAATCAAAAGGAACCATGTTTTTATTAACAGTAATATCTGCTTTTTCCAATGCTTTTTCAGCAACTTTACCTGTTAGCTCCGGATATTTGCTACGTAAGTCAATTAGCATTAGGTGATTATCTGTTCCTCCTGATACAACACCAAAGCCTCTTTTAATGAGCTCTTCAGCCAATACATTTGCGTTTTTCTGTACTTGCTTTTGATATACTTTGTATTCAGGCTGTAAACATTCGTAGAAGGATACTGCTTTAGCTGCAATAATGTGCTCTAGCGGTCCTCCCTGTATACCTGGGAATACAGCAGAATCGAGAAGTTGAGACATCATTCTCACTTCACCTTTCATATTGGTTTTTCCCCAAGGATTTGGGAAGTCTTCTCCAATTAAAATGATTCCTCCTCTAGGCCCACGTAGTGTTTTGTGTGTTGTAGATGTAACGATATGTGCATATTTCACCGGATTTTCTAATATTCCCGCAGCAATAAGTCCGGCAGTATGAGCCATATCAACCATAAGAATTGCTCCAATTTTATCGGCAATTGCCCTCATACGTTTGTAATCCCATTCACGAGAGTATGCAGAACCACCACCCACAATTAATTTGGGCTTTTCGCGTAAAGCAACCTCTTCCATTTGGTCATAATCAACACAACCGGTTTCTTCAACTACGTTATATTCACAAGGAGTATAAAGTATTCCCGATGTATTTACAGCTGATCCATGAGAAAGGTGACCTCCGTGAGATAAGTTCAATCCCATAAATTTATCACCGGGGTTAAGTACAGCTAAAAATACAGCTGCATTGGCTTGTGCCCCTGAGTGAGGTTGCACATTTGCCCATTCAGCACCAAATAGTTCTTTAGCACGATCAATTGCTAATTGTTCCGATTGGTCAACTATTTCGCACCCCCCATAATAGCGACGCCCAGGATACCCTTCAGCATATTTATTTGTTAAATAGGAGCCCATGGCTTCCATTACTTGGTTACTTACAAAGTTCTCTGACGCAATCAACTCAATGCCTCTTAATTGACGTTGATGTTCTTGCTCAATCAAGTCGAAAATTACATCGTCTCTTTTCATTGTGGTTATGATCTCAGTTTATCTATGATAAAATTTTATATAAACGCCCAAAATTATAGAAAAAGAATGGATATCTGAAGAAAGTACAAACAATAATGTTATTCTTTTGTCTAAAACATAAATCCAACAGAAAAACTAATGACACTTTCCCTGCGATTGAATAAGGTTTTCCCACTATTTTGTGTAACGGTAGAAGGGGTATATTTTACCTCTTTGGATACACTAAGAAATGACTGTTCGTATCTAAAATCGAAGAAAATCTTAGAAATGTTTACAGCAACACCGGCTACAGCCCCTATGTTGAAGGGCTCTATTTTCTCTTCTATATCTTGTAAATCGAAATTGTTGAACTCTATAGAGCTTTTTTTCTTCCATAAATAGGCAATCTTGGGGCCTATGAAAAAAGAAAAACCATAAGGGTTTTTATTTATAAAGTTAAATCCATAGAGGATAGGCAGCTCTATATGGTGAATCTTTGACTCAATGGTAGCATAGCTGGATTTTCCATTTTTTGTGTTTTGTGATTTGTCAAAAGACAACTCTGAGCGATTGATTTGGTAAGATAGTTCGGGTTGGATAAAATGCTTCTTAAAGTTTATGCGCATAAAGGTAGTGACGTGATATCCAATCTTATAGTTGTTTTGAATTTCTTTAATGCCTATCCCTTCAATTTGAAACTCAGAAATGAGATAGCTGGTAGAGTTAAATCCTGTTTTCACTCCAAAACTAATTCGATTCCCCTCTTTACTTATACTTACTTCTTTGTTCTCCTTGGGTGTTATATCTTGCTCGTTTTGAGCCGATATGAAGGTACAAACACAAATAAATAAAAAATAAAGGACTATTTTCTTAACCATAAAGAGGAGAATTAATGGGTGTCTTATTTTATTCAGCTAATAATTCCTGCTGGATAATAACAATTTCGTCTCTAGTTTGCTCTTTCTCACAATAATGACATCGAACAACACAATTTTCCTTATCAATGACATGGAAAAAAGTATTCATCGGTTCATTGTTTGTAATGCAGTTCGGATTGTTACACTTGATGATACTTTTGAGCTGATCGGGCATATTGATTTCTCGCTTTTCAACTACCTCATAATCTTTTATGATGTTCAGCTTTACGTGAGGTGCAACCACTGAGATGCGATTGATTTCCTCATCACAGAAAAATTTATCGGATACTTTGATGATTCCTTTAGTACCCAGCTTTCCGCTTTTTAGATTATAACCTATGGTAATGTTGTTTTTCATATACTCTAAATTGAGCAATGTTACCACGGCAAAAAGTTTGTCAGAGGGGATATGGTCAATTACCGTTCCGTTTTCAAGAGCGGCTACTTGTAATTCCTGTTTCTTTTTATTCATATTGTTTGTAGCTTTTCTGTTGAACTAATATCTTCTAATGTGTAGCCTAAGCAGTCACACAAAATGGCTTGACGTGCATATAAACCATTCTTTGCCTGTTGAAAATAGTATGCTTTAGAGCTTGAATCTACATCGTATGCAATTTCATTGACACGGGGTAATGGGTGAAGAATGCGTAAGTTGTCTTTTGTGTTCTTTAGCATTTCCCGATGCAAAATATACACGTTCTTAACTCGTTCATATTCCATAATATCACTAAAGCGTTCTTTCTGAACCCTAGTCATATAAAGAATATCAGCCTTATTTATGATTTCAGGAGTAAACTCAATATGTTCTTCGTAGGATATATTATTCTTCTTGCAGAATATTTTATATTCATTTGGCATTCGCAGCTCTTCAGGAGCAACAAACTGAAAGGTGGGATTGAAGTGCCTCATAGCAAAAAGTAACGAATGTACAGTGCGTCCATACTTTAAATCCCCCACCAAACAAATGTTTAGATTCTCTAATGTGTTTTGCGTTTTACTAATTGACACCAGGTCGAGCATCGTTTGTGAGGGGTGCTGATTGGCACCATCGCCTGCATTCACTATGGGGATTGGAGCCACTTCACTGGCATAGCGTGCTGCACCCTCCAGATGATGTCTCATCACAATGATATCTGCATAATTACTCACCATCATAATGGTGTCTTTCAGGCTTTCTCCTTTTGTGGAACTGGTTGCTTTGGGATCGGCAAATCCAATCACACGGGCACCTAACCGATTGGCTGCAGTTTCAAAACTTAAACGAGTACGTGTGGAAGGCTCAAAAAATAGGGTGGCTACAATCTTGTTGTAAAGAACCTTTTCATTTGGGTGCTTCTCAAACCATTTTGCCATTTCAATAAGGTACAGAATCTTTTCTTTTGAGTAGTCGGCGATGGTTACTAAGCTGTTGTTTATCATACGATTAAAGAACTTTTTGTTTATCTTAAGTTATTGAGTGTAAAGATATGAAAAATGTTTTTAACACCATAGAAAAAGAGTTAACTTTGATAATATATAGATTACTTACTCACTAAGAGTGTTAACCACATTTAATAGGGGAGTATAAATTGTGAAAGAAAAAGTTTTATTTTACTTTTGCATATCTCTTGTACAAAGAGTAATACATAGATAAATCATAGCGAAAAAAAGATAGAATGATAAAAATAATAATACGCAGTCTTTGGGCGTTGTTTTTTATAGCCATATTAGGGGTAGTACTTCTTTTCTTCTCCATTGCTAAAGGTTGGATAGGATATATGCCTCCGGTTGAAGATTTAGAAAATCCCAACTACAAATTTGCAACAGAAATTATCTCGGAAGACGGTGAGGTTTTGGGTACTTGGTCGCTAAGTACTGAAAACCGAATATATGCATCTTATAATGAACTCTCTCCTCATTTAATAAAAGCTTTAATTGCCACTGAAGACATTCGATTTAAGAATCACTCGGGAGTAGATGCTAAAGCAGTGGGGCGTGCTGTTGTTAAACGTGGCTTACTGTTTCAAAAAAATGCGGGAGGAGGAAGTACCATTACCCAGCAATTAACCAAGTTACTTTATTCACCTAGAGCGAGTAATTTTGTTGAAAGACTCTCTCAAAAGCCGGTGGAGTGGGTGATGGCAGTTAAGCTAGAACGTTATTACACCAAAGAAGAAATTCTGACGATGTATCTTAATAAGTTTGACTTCCTAAATAATGCAGTAGGAATAAAAACAGCTGCTTATACCTATTTTGGGGCTGAACCTTCTACTTTGAAAATTGAGGAAGCAGCTACTTTGGTAGGAATGTGCCAGAATCCATCTCTGTATAATCCGTTGCGATTTAATGAACGCTCCAAAGGAAGAAGAAATGTGGTTTTGGGACAAATGTACAAGGCAAACTTCATTACTAAAGCTGAAAAAGATTCTTTATCACAACTTCCCTTGGAGTTGGAATACCATCGTGTAGACCATAAAGAAGGATTGGCAACTTACTTAAGAGAGTATTTAAGAGGTGTTATGACTGCAAAAGAACCCATAAAGAAAAACTATAGAGGTTGGCAGATGCAGAAGTTTTATGAAGACTCTGTGGCTTGGGTAAATAATCCTCTGTTTGGCTGGTGTGAGAAAAACAAGAAAAAAGATGGCTCCAACTATAGTATTTATACTGATGGATTGAAAATCTATACAACCATTAACTCCAAAATGCAACAGTATGCTGAAGAGGCTGTGGAAGAGCATTTAGGTGATTATTTGCAGGAAAACTTTTTTAAAGAAAAGAAAGGCAGATCAAAAGCACCTTATACCAATCAGTTGACTCAAGCTGAAGTTGATCAGATAATAAAACGTTCAGTACACCAAAGTGAGCGTTATCGGGTGCTGAAAGCCGACGGCTTATCTGAAAGTGAAATAGAGAAAGTGTTTAATACACCCCATGAAATGTCAGTCTTTACCTGGAAGGGTGAGAAAGATACTATCTTGTCTCCTTTAGATTCTATTAAATATTACAAGCACTTTCTTCGTACCGGCTTTATGTCAATGGACCCTATAAATGGTCATGTAAAAGCGTATGTGGGAGGACCAAATTATACTTACTTCCAATATGATATGGCTATGGTGGGACGTCGTCAAGTAGGTTCAACCATTAAACCTTATCTTTATGCTTTGGCAATGGAGAATGGTTTTACTCCTTGCGATCAGGTGAGACACGTGGAGCAAACCTTAATTGATGGAAATGGGAAACCCTGGACACCTAGAACCAGTACACGGAAGAATGAAGGAGAAATGGTTTCTTTACGTTGGGGATTAGCCAACTCCAGTAACTGGATTTCTGCTTATTTAATGAGTAAATTGAATCCTTATGCTTTAGTTCGGTTGATTCATAACTTTGGTGTGCTAAATCAGCAAATTGATCCTACTGTATCTTTGAGTTTAGGTCCTTGTGAAATTTCTGTAGGAGAGATGACTAGTGCTTATACTGCTTTTGCCAATAAAGGGATTCGTGTAGAGCCTCTATTTGTAACTCGTATAGAAGATAACGATGGAAATGTGATTGCTCGTTTTACTCCCGAAATGGATGAGGTGATTAGTGCTTCCAGTGCTTATAAAATGCTGAATATGTTACAAGCGGTAATTAATGAAGGTACAGGAGGTAGAGTGCGTCGTTATGGAATAAAAGCCGATGTGGGAGGTAAGACAGGAACTACAAATAGAAACTCTGATGGTTGGTTCATTGGGTTTACTCCTTCCTTGGTTTCCGGTTGTTGGGTTGGTGGAGAAGAACGGGATATTCATTTTGATACAATGTTCTACGGACAAGGTGCTTCTATGGCATTACCCATCTGGACCATATATATGAAGAAAGTATTTGGTGATGAAACATTAGGTTACAGTGAGGAAGAGAAATTTACTTTCCCTGAAAATTTTGATCCTTGCAGTCATAATTCATACATAGAATCCGATAGTATTCAAATAAAACCGAGTACACCAACAGTCAACTCGGGTATTGACAAGTTATTCGATTAGGTGAGTGAAGGCTTAAAACACCGTATATGGCTTTCTTTAGGCAGTAATGAGAAAGCACAAGCCAATATAGTGAAGGCTCAAGTTTATCTGGCTAATCTATTGGGGGATGTTACCTATAGTAGCTTGATGGAAACATCTCCTATTGAGATGTCTAATCCGTCTAAGTTTCTCAATCAGGTGGCTTATTTAGAAACGACTTATCACCGAGAGCAAATAACGAAAATACTAAAAGAAATAGAACAACGTATAGGTCGTAAAAAAGAAGATAAACTAAAGGAAATAGTTAGAATTGATATTGATCTTCTTGTTTTCGATGAGCTAGTATTAAAAGAAGAAGACTTAGTTCGCGATTATATAAAAAAAGGAATAGAAGAAATAAAAAGAAATATGAAAGCTTTGAAATTTGTAGGAATTATTCCGTCTAGATATGCTTCAACTCGCTTCCCCGCTAAACCTTTGGCTATTTTAGGAGGTAAATCAGTGATACAACGTGTTTATGAACAAGCTTCAAGTGTGCTTGATGATGTGTATGTAGCAACTGATGATCAACGAATCTTTGATGCGGTTGAGGCTTTTGGGGGCAAAGTGGTAATGACCTCTACCTCTCATAATAGTGGAACTGACCGTTGTAGGGAGGCTGTTGAAGAAACCGGTAAAACCTATGATGTGGTAATCAACATCCAAGGAGATGAACCTTTTATTCAAGCGTCACAGTTGGAAACATTAATGAATTGTTTCAATGATTCCGATACTCAGATTGCTACTTTAGTTAAACCCTATGGCGAAAACTCAACCTGGGAAGATTTACAAAATGCCAATAGTCCCAAAGTAGTTCTTAGCTCAAACAACTTTGCTTTATATTTTAGTCGTTCAGTGATTCCTTTTATAAGAGGAGAGGAGAAAGAGAACTGGTTAAAGAGACATACTTTTTATAAGCACATAGGTTTATATGCTTATCGTTTAGATGTGTTAAATGAAATAACCTCTTTACCTCAATCTTCTTTAGAAATAGCCGAATCATTAGAACAATTGCGTTGGTTAGAAAATGGGTATAAAATTAAAGTAGGACAAACAGATATTGAAACTATTGGTATTGATACTCCCGAAGATTTGCAGAAAGCAGAAAAATACTTAGAACAGTTAATAAAGAAATAAGTTAAGATGATGAAATTAGACAGGACAATAGCTCCCAAAGTAAAAGCATTAACCAATGTGGAGTTTCTGCATCCAATGAATATTACTTTATCGAATGGTATACCATTAAATGTAATAGATGTCGGGGTACAGGATGTTGTCCGGATGGATGTACTTTTCGAAGGGGGGCAATGGTTGCAAAAACAGAAGCTACAGTCCTTGTTTACGAACCGAATGCTGCGTGAAGGAACGGCTAGCTTTTCTTCTTATGAATTATCCAGGCAACTGGATTTTTATGGTTCTTGGATGGAGTTTGCAAATTATCCCAAATACACTTCCATTACACTTTATAGTCTGAATAAATACATTGATAAAACATTAGCACTATTACACTCTGCAATAACAGAACCCTTATTTCCGGAAAAAGAACTTACTACTTTAAAAGATCGTTCTAAACAACAGTTTTTAGTCCACCTCTCCAAAGTTTCTTTCTTGGCCAATCGTTTGTTGTTTAAATCCTTGTATGGAGAAGAACATCCTTTAGGTATTCATACTCGTCAGGAGGATTTTGATGCTATGAATGTGAAATTATTACAGTCTTATCATCAAGATCATTATCACTCAGCCGGATGTAGTTTTTATTTATCCGGGAAAATTTCCACGGGAGTACTACAAAGTGTAGAAGCCATTTTAGGAAAAGAATCTTTTGGTGTGAAAAAAGAGTTTACACCAGCTACTTTTTCTTGTACTACTTCGGACGAGAAACGGGTAACATTAAAAAAAGATTCGGCTATGCAAAATGCCGTACGTCTTGGTGCATTAACTATTAGTCATAACCACTCGGATTATTTAAAACTTCGTGTCTTAGTTACTCTGTTTGGTGGGTATTTTGGAAGCCGTTTAATGTCTAATATTCGGGAGGATAAAGGATATACTTATGGCATCTCTGCGTCATTAATTCCTTATCCGGATAGTACTATTTTTATGATAGCCAGTGACACCGATCCTAATTATGTTGAGGCGTTAATTCAAGAGGTTTATTATGAAATGGATCGATTGAAGTCTGAGAAAGTTTCTGAAGAAGAACTTTCAAAAGTAAAGAACTACATGATTGGTGATCTTTGTAGAAATTATGAAACTGCATTCTCCATTGCAGATGCTTGGTTAACTGTTAAAACTTCAGCTTTAAGTTCCAATTATTTTGAGGAGATGCTTAAAGCGATAGAAGAAGTTACAGTAGACGATATTTATAAATTAGCTAACCGGTACTTCAGCAGTGAAAGTATGCGAGAAGTGGTAGTTGGTAAATAATCCTAATGCAGAATAAAACGTATAGTTAGAAGGTTGGCAATTAATTTAAACTTTAGTAATATTGGCTCTTATAATTTAAGTGCTCAAAGAAATAAAAATGAAAAAAACATCATATATTCTCATACTCATCTCTTTACTCTTATCTCTTAATCTAGCTGCTCAAGAAAAAGAAGGCTTTATGAATCGTGTAAAAGGTCTTTTTAGTCCGGGATATCGCATCGGTTCTTATACCTTTAAAGACGGTTCGGTATACACCGGTGATTTGAGAAAATGTCGCCCTAATGGTGTGGGTAAAACTCTTTTTCTTAATAAAGACATCTACGAGGGGGCCTATATAAATGGCCGTAAAGAAGGCTTTGGTGAATTAAGGCTTCATAGTGGTGAGAAATATGCCGGTCATTGGACTAATGATATTCAACAAGGTAAAGGGGATTATTTTTTCTTGAATAATAATCAATATAGTGGTCTGTGGGAGAATGGATTTCAACACGGTGAGGGTAAGATGTATTACCACAATGGAGACATCTATGATGGGGAATGGTATAAAAATCAACGTCATAACTTTGGTACATATACGTGGGTGAATGGAGCTAAATATATTGGTGAATGGGCTAATGATAAGAAAAACGGAAAAGGCTCTATGATATGGAACGACGGCTCTAAATACACCGGTGATTGGGTTAATGATCAAAGAAAAGGTAAAGGTGTCTTTGATTATGTAAATGGAGATCAATATACCGGTGATTGGGATAATGATATTCAGCATGGTAAAGGTATATATAACTTTCATACCGGAGATCGTTACGAAGGGACTTATAATCAAGGAGCTCGTACGGGACAAGGAACATACACCTATGCGAATGGTGATGTTTATGAAGGAGCGTTTAAAGATGGAGTACAAGAAGGAGAGGGAACGTTCTCTTGGATAAATGGAGCTTCATATACTGGTGGATGGAAAAACAATCAGCGGGAAGGTCATGGAAAATACATCTGGAGTAATGGTGATATTTACGAAGGAGAATGGGAAGAAGGACAACCTAATGGGCTAGGTAAACTTCAGCTAGTTGAAGGTACTACCTACGAGGGAGAGTTTGTCAATGGACTAGAAGAAGGTAAAGGAGTATTGACCGATAGTGAAGGTCATCGCCACGAAGGAACCTTTAAAGGAGGTAAGAAAGATGGTGATTTTACCGAATACGATGCTGAAGGGAATGTTGTAAAAAGAACTCGTTATAGAAATGGCTTTATTCAATCCACATTGAATTAATTCATTTAAGATTAATAGAAAATAAGATAAAAAGCGATGCGGCTGTTCTAATATAAACAGCCGCATCGCTTTTTATCTCTCTATTCACATTCTGTTGAAGTAATAAGTGAAGATAACTTTTCAGATCTAAATTCAAGTTTATTGGTACATTGAATAATAGAAACGTAATTATGTACTCTTGTTATTTCTTGCTCTGTACCAAGCCAACATATCAGGCCCTTTAAAGTAGATGATTAAAGAGCTGACTATAATCAACATCCCCACTACAGTGCTAAAAGTTGGGTATTCATCAGGTAACATAAACCAACTTAAAATTGCCCCTAGAATAGGGTTTATGAGGCGGCACATATTAATGTCACTCACTTTTGTCCCCTCAGTGCGTAATGCAATAAACCAAAAACTGAAGGCAAAAACAGAAATGAATATTAAAACTCCCAAACTAGTATAAAACCCCATCGGCTTATACAGGAACGGCTGGAATCCTTCTGAGAAAATTCCCACAATATAGATAAAAAGGCCACCAAAGAACATCTGTACTGCATTAAGAAAGATAGGATCTACTTTCCCTTTTTCTTCAGAAACTGTAATTGCGGAATAACCTTGGAATAAAATACTAAAGAGTAGTAAAACAATTCCTAATATGCCCGTCCAGTTCAAAGGGTTTCCGTCTTCTCCACCCATTCCTACAATAAGAAGTAAACCAATTAAGCTGACTATTAAACTAACAATTTTATGGCCATTTAACTTGTCGTCACTTGCTATGAGGTGAGCTAAAAGAACATTTATTAAAGGAGTTAATCCCATAATGATGGAGGATATGGCACCACTTACCAAGTCTACACCAAAGTAGAAAGCAGTATATCCCAAGAACATATTGACAAGAATTAAATTAAGAAATAACCTTTTGTGTTGTTTAATTTTGCCCCAAATGTTTGATTGCCATTTGTATGCAAACAAAATAATACCCACTGCCGTAAATCGAAGTCCGGCAAAGTTCATTGGGGTGAAATCATAACTCAATCCTTGTTTAATAAAAGGATTAACAATAGCCCATAAAATAGAAGCTAAGATAGCGTAGAAAAGACCTTTTTTCATTCTTTAGTATTATCCCATTCGACTTATTTTCTTAAGCTTACCCTCATCAATAAGCTTAATCTTACGTCCGTCGATTGCAATAATACGTTCTGAAGCAAAGTTTGAAAGTGTTCGGATGGCATTGGATGTCGTCATATTTGAAAGGTTTGCCAAGTCCTCTCTGGACAAATAAATACTTAACGTATACCCATCTTCTTCCAATCCATAATTCTCTTTTAGGAATAGTAACGATTCAGCTAATCGCCCTCTAATATGTTTTTGAGTTAGGTTTACTGTTCTTTCATCAGCAACACCCAAGTCTACAGAAAGTATTCGTATGAAAAATGTAGAAAGCTCACAGTTCTTGCACGTAAATTCTGCAATGAGTTTCATAGGGATGAGGCAAATCAGCGAAGATTCAAAAGCAGCAGCTGCAGTAACATAGTCTTCATTGGCAAAATAAGCTCTGTATCCAAAGTATTCAACAGGCTTAATCATTCTGATGATTTGATTTCTGCCTCCAACTCCTTCTTTGTAGATTTTTACCTTTCCACTGATTAAGCACATTAAGTGTTCCGGAGTTTCTCCTTCACTATAGATATCTTCATTTTTTTTGTACTTCTTAAACACACAATTAGCTTTGAGTATCTCTTTTTGCTCATCACTAAGTGGATCCCAAATATCTGGAATCTGTTCAGAGAGTATAATATGTGAATAATCTACTTTCCCCATAATAGTTATAACGGACTATATGTTATATAACACAAATATAGAAAGAATAT
>CAZOVL010000043.1:0-21991 GCA_964583185.1 uncultured Bacteroides sp.
TACGATTTAAACTAATTCAGTGAAATTCTCCTATTGATTTTTATGGTTTTTGAAAACTTGAAAACTCTTTTTCAGTAACTTCTTTTTAAATTAAAAAGTCACAAAATTTATCTGAAAATGAAGTAGATAAATTTTGTGACTTTTGAGATAATCTAAATTAATTATAACCTTCGTTTTGTTGTAGATTCTTATTCACATTTCTATCATTTTGTGGTATAGGAAAATACCTATTATGAGGCATCCAACTTCTTTTTTCAAACTGATAATATAAATTATCATCAACAGGGGATGCTGTACTACCACTTCCACGATAATTTCTATCTGCTGGATTATTAGACAACTTCACTCCAGTAAATGTATGATTCAACTCTTTCTCTGCTATTCCCCAACGCAAAACATCAAAATAACGAAAACCTTCAAAAGCAAGCTCCACTCGTCTTTCTTTTCTAACAGCTTTTCTCAACAAATCCTGATTTGAAACATCACCTATTTTAATTGCAGGTAGTTTCACTCTATTTCGAATATCATTTATTGTAAGATCTAACATAGCCTGATCAACATTTCCAGGATCATATTCGTTTACAGCTTCTAGATAGCTCAATAAGACTTCTCCATAACGCATTAATGGCGTATAAGTAGGAGTTGACCCCAAATTATCTGTTACAGATGGATCACACCCTTTCTTTGGACAATAACCATTAAAAAGAGTAAACCTACTATAGTAATCATTAGAGTTAGCTCCATTAAAACAATCATAAACTATATTATTATATTTTGTTCCCGGAAAACTTCCTAAAGGTGGAAGAAATATTGATGCATACAAACGAATATCACGATTGGCGTATGGATCATTGTCATTATACACCTCTGAGGATTCTATATCTTTTCCATCTGTACAAAAATATTCTTTTACAAGTTCATTATATGGAGCAAATTGATGCCATCCACCATACGCTGCTTCTGGATAAAGATACTGATATCTAGAATTTGTATACAAGTCATCTACCCCCATAATACAGAAAATCATTTCAGGACTACTTTCTCCTCCTATATGAAACAGTTTCTCATAACTATCGTCACCATTTCTTCTATCCAACATATACTTTTTTGAATCAATAATCTCCTTTAGGGTTGTTGCTGCTTCCTTCCATTTATCTTGAGCTAGATAAACTCTACTTAAAAGTACTCCTGCTGCCCCTTTTGTTAGACGACCATACTCATTTGTTGGTCGCTCTTCAGGTAAAAGCTTTATAGCTCGACTTAAATCTCCCTCTATTTGGCTGTATACTTCTAGCTGAGGAGTTTGATGAATCGAATTCGCTTCATCACGAGTTAATGAAGTTAAAGGCATTGGCACATCTTTAAAGTGAAAAGCTAGATAAAAAAGGAAATAAGAACGAAGACATTCAATCTCTGAAATCCATATTTTTTTCTTTTCTTCGTCCATAGGACAGCTTTCAATATTATCTAAAAAAGTGTTATACTTGGCTATTTGTGTATAAGCATTCCCCCAAAACCAACTGATATTACTATTTGTAGCTACGGTATTTGCACTCGCCATTAATGTAGAAAAACTTTCTTTTTCGGTTCCATTACCCCCTGCAAAATCAAGGTATAACAATCCCTGAGGTGTAGCAAAATCATCGTGTGACCATCCTGTTTGAAATCTATAACATCCTGTAAGTGCTAATAAGGCATCTTTTTCACCTGACCAAAAATTATTATCAGAAATAGATGAATTCGGATTCTTATCCAATAAACCATTACAGCTTGAAAGTGCTAATAATGAGGAGACAAGAAAGACAACAACTTTTGTAAATTCAAATATGATATTTTTTGTTTTCATTTTTCTCTATATTTATTAAGTTTATTAGAACCTAAAGTTAAAGCCAAAGGAGTAAATCCTATTTATAGGGTAATAAGATGGACCATCACCTGTAGCTATCTCGTTTTCAGGATCCCACCCTTTATAGAAACTATTAAATGACAAGAGATTTTGTCCACTTATATATACTCTAATATTAGAGAACCCTATTTTTTTTGCTAGTGATTTAGGTATAGTATATCCTAATTGAACATTTTTCAATCGAAGAAAGCTTGCATTACGAATCCAATAGTCTGAAACTTGCAAATTAGTATTGTTCATATTTAAAGTTTCAATTCGAGGGTATTCTGCCCACTTATTGGGATTTTCCTCAGTCCAAGATCCATCAGCCTGCCAACGTTGGATTTGTCCACCATTATAAAAAGCATAAGCCATATATGAACCTATTAAACGTTTATGCCCACCTAGGCCTTGCATCAATGCGGAGAAGTCAAAACCCTTATATGAAGCATTTAGGTTTAGTCCGTAATAATATTTTGGCGTTGTACTACCTAAAACAGTACGATCATACTGAGAATCTACCTGATTATCCGGAGTTCCTTCTTTTCCACTAATATCTTTATATCTTATGTATCCTGGCTTTAATGTACTTTTATCAACAAGTTGATTAGGTGCATTATTTATCTCTTCTTGGTCTACAAATAAACCTTCTGTTTTATATCCATATATAATACCTATCGACTGTCCAACTATGCGATTATTGTTTATCTCTTCTTTTGCACCATCAGCTAGTTTTTCCACAGTATTTTTTACCCAAGTAAAATTTGGAGAGATACTAAATTTAAAGTCTTTTCCTATTTTTCCATTATAGGTCAAGTTTAACTCTATGCCTTGATTTGATACAGCACCAACATTTGACTGTCCTACCGATCTCCCCATAATACTAGCAACTTCTACAGGAGCTAAAATATCTGAAGTATATTTATAAAAATAATCTATAGCTCCATTTAGCCTGCCATTAAAAAGAGAGAAATCAAGCCCTATATCAGTAATCGCCGTTTTCTCCCAAGTGATTTCCGGATTATTAAAAACAGCAATATATGCTCCTGGATTTAATGTTGCGGGATTTCCAAAAGGATAATCGTGTTCCAATGAATATACTTGCTGATAAGGATAAACACCTATATTTTGATTCCCTAATACACCATAAGAAAGACGTAATTTTAAATTATCTACTGTTTTTGATAACGAAGGATTATTTTTCCAAAATTTCTCTTCTGTGATTCTCCACCCTGCAGAAACTGAAGGGAAAAGTCCCCATCTATTATTCTTTGCAAAACGAGAAGATCCATCATATCTTAAATTTCCTTCCAATAAATAGCGCTCATTAAAAGAATAGTTTACACGTCCAAAGAAAGAAAGCAATGCATACTCAGTAAGATCACTATTATTTGTTGCAGTTGACTTATCTCCAGAACCTAGTTCATGAAGATTATTATTAGGAAAAGTATTCCGATATCCTTCTAATCCTTGATTTTTTGATTGTTCAAGAGATGTTCCTCCTAGTATTTTCAGAAAATGACTACCTAACTGTTTTTCATATGTACCTAGTGCCTCTAATGTTGTATAAGTATTATTTGCAGTCCAAATATTTAACGTACTGGGACCAACTGTTTTTGATTCATCAAAGAAAGTTTCTGCCCTATATGCTTTATCATATTTTGTCCAATAATTCACCCCTCCTTTACCTGAAAAAGAAAGTCCATCAACAGGTGTATCCCATTGTAATTGTGCTGAAGCACTAATATTACGATTTATATTTTTAACAAACGACTCCCCTGATAACCATGCTTGAGGGCTATAATTGTCTTGATAGCCAAAAGTCCCATCTGATTTTTGCCCCGCATATATAGGACCTTGCCTAACCGTATATCCTATCATACCATCAATACTTTGTGGTTCCCCATTAGGAGCAGAATATCTATTGTTATAAGCATTGATGTTAAAACCAAGTGATAATCCTTTTCCTATTTCGGTCTTTAATGCAATCAATGCAGTTAACCTTCTATTTGACGTGTTAGCAGTCATTCCGTCCTGATCTCGTAGCCCCAAAGAAATATTATAACTTGTAGTAGAGTTACCCCCTTGAACACTTACACTATGTTGATGCTGAAATCCTGATCCTTGATCTAATATCCATTTTAAATGATTTACATTTGGATAGTTATCAGGATCAGAACCATCTTTATATTTTTGAATCTGTTCAGAAGTATAGGCCTCTTGTCTACCCATATTTTTCATTGCCAAATTATAGTACTCAGCATATTCCCATGAAGGTAAAAAATCAGGAAGTTCAGTAGCATTTTGCCAACCAAAGGAGTTATTATATGAAATGGTGGCCTTTCCTGATGTTCCTTTTTTAGTTTCTATCAAAATAACACCATTGGCTGCTCTATTTCCATAAATAGAGGCTGAAGCAGCATCTTTTAAGAACGAAATACTCTCAATATCATTAGGGTCAACATCATCAATATTTCCCGAAAGTCCATTTATGAGAACAAGAGGATCATTACCTGCACTAGAGAATGTTCCTGTCCCTCGAATTTTGACAGTAGCACCACTACCTGGACGCCCAGACGTCTGCAATACACTTAAGCCAGGAGCTAAACCTGCTATTGCCTGAGCTGTACTCATAACAGGTTTGTTTGCTAACTCTTCAGAAGAAACAGAAGAAATAGAACCTGTTAAGTTTACCTTTTTCTGCGTTCCATAACCAACGACAACTAGTTCTTCTAAGCTTTTAGTATCTTCAAGTAATTTAATTTTCAGAGAACTAAAATCCTTAATCTCTATTTCTTGCCGAACAAAGCCTACATAACTTACAGTTATGATATCGCTTAATTTTACAGAAAGACTAAACTGACCATTAATATCAGTAATAGCTCCTTGACTTGAGTCCTTTATTACAATGCTTACCCCAATCAGAGGCTCATCAAAAGAATCAGTAACAATTCCAGTAATTATCTCTCTAGATTGAGCCATTAAAGTTCCAAATGAACTATAAAAAAACAGTATCAAAAGAACACCGATAATCCTCACATTTTGAAGTTTAAATTTGTTTTTCATGTTACAATAGTTTTATAAATAAAATTTAAGGGCTGTATAATTTTATATTCTTTTTTTATAAAATCTTATTGAGATTTTATAAATACTTAAGACTAAAACTAAGTTTATACAAATTTAATTTTATCCTAATTCTTATTATTGTACTAAGGCGTGATAAAATGGGATAATATCGACTTATATACATTGACTACAGCATAGAACAACATATATTATTATTATTGATAAACATTATCGATTTTTTACTATTTTTACATTGTAACTTTTCATACATATAAATATGTACAAATCAATAGATGAATTACACTTGTTAGTTTTAAATGTGGGACTGGCCATTCACGATGCAGATTGGAACTGGAAAAATATAAGTAGTCCTTTCACTAGATTATATTATGTGACTGAAGGATTTGCTCAATTAGTATTGCCCACTGGCACACAAGATCTAAGACCTAATAACTTATACCTTATCCCATCGTTTATGAAGCACAGTTATCAATGTGATGCCCATTTCTGTCATTATTATGTTCACATTTATGAAGATATAAACTCTGAATCCGGACTATTGGAAGACTGGAACTTTCCTGTAGAAATACCTGCTCAAAGCATAGACTTGGATCTTTGTACAAGACTTTGTGAATTAAACCCTAGTATGAGCTTAAAAAGCTCCAATCCGGCTAGCTACGATAACAATTATACTTTGATACAAAATATAATAAAAAACAAACAGCGAACTTTTTGTAATAAAGTAGAATCAAGAGGGATTATTTACCAACTATTATCTCGTTTTCTTAAAGATGTCAAACCTAAAATAGAAATAAACGACAATAGAATACAAAAATCTTTATCCTATATCCGCAAGAACATTTATACAGCAATCAGTATTGATGTATTAGCCGAAAAATCATATCTATCAAAAGATCACTTTATTCGATTATTTAAAAAGGAAGTAGGGTTAACACCTCTTCAGTTCATTAATAAGAAAAAAATAGAGAAGGCACAATTAATATTAATAACAGATAATATTCCCATTAAAGAGGTTGCTTATATGTTAGCCTTCGATGATCATTCTTATTTTAATCGATTATTCAAAAAATGTGTAGGTATAACGCCACAGGAATATAAAAAACAGGCCAACTAGATTTATATTTATTATTATTCACAAAGCTTATTATTTGAGGTATACTTTCCCTTGAAACACTACAAAATAGATTAATGCAAATTATTAAAATCGAAATGGGTTAGAATAACTCATCCTAACCCATTTTATAATTACCATTCATTATTACTTTGGTAGTGCTTTAACTTATAAAACACTTACTTTTCTATGCGATAATGGAAATAATCTATATCAACATACCCCTTCTCCTGTTTGTTATTAAAGCAAAAAAGCCCAATTCTATCTCCCCGATAATTTCCCCATGAAAGTTGATACGCATCACCAAAAGGCAAGTAGTTTTCTCCATCAAGACTATATGAATAGTTAGAAACACCATCTAATCCCCACTCCGATTTCAACCATAAAAATGAGGTCTTGATTATCTCCCCTTCACTAATCTCTCCATTATTATTGTATTCAAGTCTACGTACGCCTTTATTCTGTTTTACCCCGATGTATGAAAAATCTTGTGAGAAATGACACAAACCACTCTTTTGTCCATTTTCCATATGAGATATATCTATCTTTACAATTACCTCATTTCGGTAAGTTCTGAAACAGCGCTGAGTTAATGTGTTTCCTGCATATAATAACTCATCTTCTTTTAAAGGCTTATATGCCTTCAAGCGCAACCACCCCTCTCTCTCACTTAAAGAAAACATCTCATTGCGAGGTTGATAATTCCATTCCCATTGTAAAGAAATAGTGCTACAATCAAAATCATCACTTCGTTGAATATGAAATCCATTCTTTTCACTATATGGTTTTTGTGAAGCCCACTGCATAGAGCCTATATTACCCGGTAAAACCGTTCCAATAATAGGCCAATCATTAATCCAAGTTACCGGAAGTAAGCTAGCGATTCTACCACTCCAATCACCTGTCCTATGGTGTGTAAAAAAATACCATTTACCATCTCTTCCTTCAATAATTCCACCTTGATTGGGTTCCATCGCTTCTCTACAAGGTAAAGCAAGCTGTTTCTCTTCAATGTATGGCCCCATAAGTTTCTTTGATCTTTTAGCCATTACATACCGACCTTTATTGCTTTTATGCTCACTAAAGACAAGGTAATACCAATCTTTTACTTTTATTAGTTTATTAGCTTCTCTACCCGATCCAGAGTTAACAAGTATCGCTGATGGTTTGTCTATACTTTTACCATCAGCAGATAATTTAAACAAATAGGTCTTATATCCATCGGCAAAATGTGTTCCCACAAAACAACCATTACCTTTTTCATCCCATAATACAGAGCAATCATCCCATCCCGGTTCTTTCAATAACGGATGTAGGGGCTCCCATGGACCTTCTGGACGAGGTGAGGAAGTCATAAAATAACCTTCTTCAGGTGTACCGAAGTAAATATAAAACCTCTCATTATGATATCGAATGGTTCCTGCCCATACCCCTCGTCCATACCGATTCATTTTATCCCAATTTAGTTCAGGAGATATTTGTGTAAGATCAGTTATGGCATGTCCACATATTCTCCAATTAACCAAGTCTTTTGAGTGAAGGATTATCATTCCGGGTGAAAATTGAAAGGTTGATGATATGGCATAGTAATCATCTCCTACTCTTATACAATCGATATCGCTATAATCTGAAGGTATTACCGGATTATGATAGGTTCCATCGTATTGATCACCCCAAAATCTCCAGTTTCCCCAGATTTCTCCACTTTGCGAATATCCTATTGCTCTCCCTAACAATAACACTAAAATTATTAGAACTCCTTTTTTCATTCGTTTACAATTTTAGCTATTAATATACTTTAATTTCCCATAACCCGGGATCACCTTTAGTTATTCTAACCCTTAAATATCTGGCTTCTCCTATTTCTTTGGCTATATGTGGCGAACGTGCAACAAGATTCTCTTGTATTCCACATACTTCCCACTGATGACCATCAACCGATTTCTCCAATAGCCAAGTATGCCCTAATGCAGGAAATGTAAATGACATTTCGCATTGTTTCACCATTCTTATTTTCCCAAAATCAAGGGTAAAATGAGGAGTTTTATCATTGCCTGAAGCTACCCAACGGGTACCATTTGAATCATCAACAGCATTCTGAGGTTCATAAGTAAATTTACGTGTAGCAACAACTACCGATTGCTCATCAGGCTTAGGATTATTGGGTTGCGTTTCTACCTTTTCTGTAGAAATCCTTTCTTCTTTATAACTAGAGGCACTTACTTTTGCATTTAAAGCCAAGTTTATTCGGTTATCAGAACTTCCTTTAAGATAACCCACCCCTTTAAAACCTGGAATAATGGTTTTGATTGTTCCATCTGAGTTAAACTCCATTTTATCTGCAAATACTTGTCGAGTAGTACTACCCTCTCCAAACTCTAAATAAACAAACACATAAGTATCTGAGTCTTCATCATAAAACACATTCCCGTGTCCAGGTCCCCATACTCCATTTTCAAGAGAAGAATAAATAAACACATCCTTACCTTCAGGTGCTTCAAAACCACTCAGTGGACTTTTTTTACTCATCATATAAGCATTTCGATAATTTTGGTCTCCTCCTTGGGTGTATACATAATAGTAAACACCATTTCTCTTAAATAAAGTAGGGCCTTCCGAATATGCTGTTCTTTTAGTAGGTATGGTTATCGTTTCACCTTCAGCCTTAGAAAAATCATCAGCTACACGAGAAGCTTTTCTATGGCGCCAATACACATAGTTCTGTCCATCATCATCAGTAAACGGTTCAACATCAATATCGGGTATAGACGGTTGACTGACTTCTTTTCCCTGAGGTACATCTCCCCAAAATAATCCATCTCCATTCTGAAAACGAAAAGGGCCATCGGGAGATTCAGATACTAAGGTATACACAGGACAAGCTCCATCGGGAGAAACAATGGTTGGAAACAAGTAATACAAGTTTCCTCTTTGTACAACTCTTCCAGGGGCCCAGTATCTATAATAACCATATTTCTTTTTACCTTCTTTGTCAGTATATACATAAGGTTTATTCCAATTTATATCGTTTAAAATAGTTCCTTCAAAAGTCCAGTTCACAAAATCTTTTGATTTCCAAACCACAGGAGGCCCCATCTCTTCCAACCCTCTATCTATATCCGTAGTACCATATAAATAGTAGGTGTCTCCAAACTTAGAGACTGATGGATCAGCAATATTATCAGGTATTATAGGATTAAAGTTCTGCCCTACAATCATAAATGAACAAGCAGAGAAAATAAAGAAAAATAATTTAGCTTTCATTCTATAACAGTTTATTATTATATATTCGACTCATAATTTGTATAAATAGCTTTAGGTGAATGCTTTACATTCACCTAAAGTTTTTATACTTACTCCATAAAGAGCAGCCAACTGATTAAGCTACAATTTTCAAGACAAAAGAGATTTCGTTCGGTCTAACATCTTTAGGAAGATCAATAACTAGCCCATTAGGGGTTTCTTTGAATAAAACCTTTTCACTGCTACCTAGCATAGAAACCTCTTTGATTGATGACTCCATTTGCGAAAGTTCTTTGCTCAATGACTTTATAACCACCTGATTGTTTTCCGGCCAAGCCAACACGTGTGCATAAAGAGCATTACCTTTTGTTACAAACCGGATGTCTTCACTAGTGTAAGGCTGATGTTTTCCTTCATTAAAGCCTTGTGCATGTAATGGATTAGAAGAGTCTGCAACCGGACCTTCTCCAAATATTTTCCATACTCTTGTTCCAAATACTCCTTCCTCGTTAACAGCCATCCAAGCAGCAATGTCCTCTAGTATTTTTTCTTCTTTATCATCAATCGTTCCATCACCACGCATAGGTACGCTTAAAAGCATATTACCATTTTTACTAATGATATCAATTAACATATGAACAACTGTTTTACCTGATTTATACCAACCATTATCATACGTAGAACGGTCATAATGCCAATGACCCAAACAAGTACAAGTTTGCCAAGGCTTTTCCTGAATCTGATCGGGTACCCCTTTTTCCACATCCCAAACCAAACTCTCTTTTTGGTCTTCTGTCAATATTTTTGCAAATACGACGGCTTCATTTTTTCCATTATTATCTTGTATACTTTTATTGTAAAAATGAGCCACAGAACGTAGTCCTGCATCACTAACAGGCCAAAGAGGCATACTGGTATCATCGTAATACACTAAATCCGGGCTATACTTATTCATCATATCTACGTTACGATTGAAAAAGTTCTGAAAATACTCTTCGGATGGTATTGATGCTCCGTTACCCCACGCCCATTGGCTATGTATCTTGCCGGTATTCTCACTTTCTACGCTTAAAGGATGATTCTGTGCATACAATTCCTGTGGATCATATCCTTCCCACCATTTGCCTTTTCCATCTGCCTTTGTGACTTTTCCATCATAAGGAATACCTGCTTTGGGCCCTTGTTTGTCTGCACGTTGTGCTGTTTCCATCCACGTCCAAGCATGTGCTGAGTGTATACTAATTCCAAAATACAAACCATTAGCGCGTGCTGCCTTTTCCCAGCCACCTACAATATCTTTTTTGGGGCCCATATTCACGGCATTCCAATTCTGATATTTACTGTCCCATAAATCGAAATTTTCATGGTGGTTACCTAACGTAAAGAAGTATTTTGCTCCTACACGTTTATAAAGTGACATCAGTTGATCTGGATTCCATTTTTCAGCTTTCCAAAGATTTATTACATCCTTAAAGCCAAACTCCGACGGATGACCATAGTTTTCCACATGCCAATTATACTGATGACTACCTTCATCGTACATACCTCGTGCATACCAATCTCCTTGTTCCGGTTGACATTGAGGTCCCCAATGTGCCCAAATACCAAATTTTGCATCTTGAAACCATTCCGGGGCTTCACCATACTGTGAAAGAGACTCCCAAGTTCCTTCATATTTTCCTTCTAACATTTTCTCTTGTTTCACAGAAGAACATGCAAAAAAGAAAATACACATTAAAAATAAACTGTGTTTTTTCATGTTAAGTTATTTGTTATCAATTGAATTTATAATCTATAAAAGAGTTGTAACTAAACAAAATCGGCAAGCGTAAATATACGTTCCATCTTTTGCCATTTTTCTGCAGATGAAGCAGAAGCATCTGCTTCCTGAAAAATAGACATATATTTCTCCCACTCTATTTGTATAGGTACTTCAGCCAGTTGTTTGAATGCTTGATCCCAATTAAAGTCCAAGCTTGTTTCTACTACCATAAGTAAACGCTCTCCCGAAATGTATATATCCATTCCTAAAATTCCCACATCCCGAATTCCTTTGCCTATTTCCTCCCAATAATACCCTTTTTGATGTCGTTTCTTGTATAACTCAATGAGTTCTTCATCTTTTTTCAAGTCTAATGATTGATAATAGTGTTTGGTTGGGAAATTATATTTTTTAGTTATATACCCAAAATCATCTTCCTCCATCATTTGCTAACATTAATATGATCCATTCTTATTATAAATACAGCCCATTACAAATTAACACAAAATACATTAATGATATTTAATCTGATTCAGACTAAATATAGGACTTTATCGATATTCTTCTATTAGAATCAAATTAAGTTAAGAGTTTCACTCTTCATTACACCATTATTCAACCTATAATAATCGTATATTCAAGATGATGACTACAGGAAACAGTTGCTGTTTTATATAAAATCAAAGGGTTGAATATTTAATTAAACATTCAACCCTTTGATTTTTTCTAATAGAAAATCCCTAAAGATAAAATAAAGGATATACTATTTATCGATGCTCTTTTTCGATAAAGCTAAAACAATAAGAAAGAAAAACAAGTGATTCTTATCTTATTATATTTAACTTATTCGTGACTCTTCTTCCTTTTCACAGCAACAAACAACAGATAAATAAGTAATACTGTGAAAGCCAATAAAATGGTAATCATTTCTGTTTTATGTTCCAGTGGAGCAACCCATATCTCACTAAAAAAGTCCATACGCCCCAAAATCTCAACAGGTGTCCAAAATATGATGACTGTAGCTATTGAGTAGCGAATATTGGCACCCCACGAACCTATTCGAAGTTGCTTGATAAACATAAACACAGAGCCGATAAAACACCCCACTCCAACGAGAATGGTTACCGGATGATGGTCACCTAGGAAGTGACTATCGTAACAGAACATCAGCAATAAATAACAAGTCCATAAAAGCATATTGAGTTCCATGAAGGTAACAATAGACACATGACGTGTCATAGGTCGAGCAACAATGACTTTCTTCTTATCCCGAAACATCACCTTCTGACACCAGGTAAAGAACTTACAGCCACTTTTGATGTTGAATAAGTAGATGAGCATAAACATCACCCAAAAGCCAAAAGAAACAGGCATTATTAAATATTCGGGTTTTGTCACAATTTCTCCATTCACTATCTCAGGTTGTACCCCATAACGTGCAGCATAATAGACAAAAATAAACTCTACCCAACCTGTCCAAAACAGCAATCCTCCAAAAAGTCCCCAAAGTGTTTGTTTGGTATCTCCTTGGGCAAACACACCGATAATAACCATAATTAATCCTATTCCACCCATAGCAAAAGCACAATAGTGTAACATTGGTTTGTCCAGTGTCTTCTCCATTATAATCATTAAGGCATGGCCTAATGGCATCGTAAAGAGTACCATTAAAAAGGAAGCAATGGTCTTCCAAACATATAACTGTCTTTTCATTTCTTGTTTTTTTGACAGGAAAAGGGCATTCTGTCTATTCTGCTGCAAAAGTAAAGACATCTTCATGACTTCACAATACCAAGATATGGGTATATTTTACGAAGCCAATGATTCTTAAATACTATTAGCTGCCTACTTACCTTCTCACATAGAAGTACTTACAATACTTCTCCATCCTTAATATAAAACAAAAGAGTACCCAGTTGTAGGTACTCTTTCACACCAAACCACTTTCTAACACAGAAAAGAAAAAGGTTCTATGTATGGTATACATGCGTTATTTCGAACCAAATCGTGAGGTATCTATCTCTTTCCGCTTACTTTCTTTATAGTCACCAAACTTATAACTGAAAGACAAACTCACGTATCTGTTATTAGGAAGAATGCGCATATTTAAGTTTTGATTGGCATAATTCATACTTAAATTCTTAGGAGACATAGAGTTAAACAAGTCATTTACTTTAAGGCGTACTTCCATTTTACTGTTATCGGAAGTCCATTTCACTCCAGCAGTGACTCCATATACTTTAGATAACGTTGCCGGACCTTGAATATTTTTGCTTATATAATGCCCCGACAGTTCCGCTTTAATATTAGGCTTAGTAGATAGATTAAAGGTATTATTGAGCATCACAAAACCAACGAAATTATCGTTACTAAATGAAATATCGTGAAATTTATTGCTTTTAACATGATCATAAAATCCATTGAGAGTTAATCTGGAATCCAACCAACTACCTACACGAAATGGAAGCACGACATTCAACCCTATTTTTCTTTTATAATCAAAATTGGTGGTTTGATAGATAAGCTTTAACTGATTTGATGATTGATAGGGTAACTGAATAAAATAATCATTTTCATAAATGCCATAGAGTGTGAAGATATACTTGTTTTTTAAGATATACGACATCTGCATATTATATGTCCTATAAGGCTTCAAATTAGGGTTTCCATGTATTTCTATATATCCATTTAGATGCGATATAGAGTTAATCATCTCCCAGTAACTGGGATACTCCTTATCCGATCCAAGTGCATATTGTAAAATATGGTTAGGATTAATTATATAAGTCAGTTCCATTTCCGGGTACACACTCCAATAATCGGTGTTTTTGTGTTTGTAATGCTCTCCCGTAACATACGCTTTTAAAGAAAATCTATCTGAAAATTCTTTAGAAAAACCTCCATACAGTTCATAAGAATACTCATTCAATTTGCTGTTTGTATTTGCATCTGTAAGATCTTTATTGGTTAATGATGAATAGATCTGCGCACTCTTATCGGAAGCATAATTGAACTCCGTTCCATAATATAGCGTCCAATTACGACCTAAATCATGACTTTGATCAGCATAAAAAGAGATACGATGAATGTTTTGTTTGGATTGTGCAGTAAACTCATCTTTTTTAGGTTCCATAAATTCACTGTAATGT
Organism: uncultured Bacteroides sp.; assembly: GCA_964583185.1. GTDB lineage: Bacteria > Bacteroidota > Bacteroidia > Bacteroidales > Bacteroidaceae > Bacteroides_E. Next base: position 14,238 of record CAZOVL010000043.1, read on the forward strand.
TGTGTGGTGTAGCTTTTGAAGAAAGTATAATCCATACCGGTTGACAGACCAAAGCCGGAGGTATAATCCAAAGCTATATTATGCATTTGAATGGGATTATCACTCTTTTTTCTGTTTTCTGATTCTGAATAGGTGCCTGCAGATTTTGTTTTTGATTCTGAATGCGGTTTAATCTGCCCGGTATAAACTAAACTCAATTTGTTCTTCGCATTCAAATGAAAGTCATTCCCTAATCGAATATTATGTATAGGTCCTCTAGAGGCACCCCTATCTCTTTGTTCGATGTTATAGATATCTTCTTTATAGCGATGATGCGATAAGATATCTTCTCCTGAGCGTTCTTGTAAATAATTAAAGGAGTACATAAAATCCGTAACTGTTGTGGGAGTACTAAATAGCAAAGAAGTTCCTCCCGTATAGTTATCGTAATGAGATTGCTTATACTCTCCATTGATTTGCCCTTGTAGTTTGGGTGCCTGCGAAAGGTTGCTTGTTAGCACCAGATTAATAGCTGCACCTCGTACGTGATATTGTGGAGGAGCTGTGTACATTACCTCCGCCGACTTTACTCGTTCTTTGGGCATATTTTTCAGCAATAAAACCAACTGTTCAGGAGTCATTGTGCTAGGCTTACCATTTAGAATAACTGCCACTCCATTCGCCCCGGCAAGGTTTAGAACTTCATTTTGTTCATATACTCCGGGTAATTCCAATAGTGCATCGTAGGCATTACTAGCCATTTTATTTTGTAATAGTTGGGTCATATCGTATGTCATCTTACCATTGACTACTTTTACTAAAGGACGTTCTCCCTTTACGACCACCTCAGTCAGCAGATGATCTTTCAAGTCTAATTGAATAGTTCCTACTTCAGGCGTGGAGAATTCCTTACAATAGGTGGTATAGATTAAATGTTGCACTATCAAACGAAATTCCATTAGTGATTCATTGAAAGAGAAATGGCCTAAAGAATCACTATAGGTTGTGTTAACCAATGTGGAGTCTGTTGTTTGCAGCACAATGGTTGCAAACTCTATGGGTTGCTGATCTTTATCAACAAGAGTGCCTTTAATACCCTGTGCATTACTTTTTAGAAAGTAAAGAGAGCATAAAAATAGAAGGATATAGACTTTTTTATTCATGGTTTATACTGTATTTGTTTGTTTCTGACACAAAGGTTGTTGAAAGTTCAGACAAAATGGGTTATCACTTACTTATGAAGTCTTATCTAGTCTTAACAGATTACAAATCGTTCAATATTTCTTATTACATTTGCTTCATCACCCGCTTATTATACATCTATGAAGTCTAATTTTAAGTATATCGTTATTTTCATTATAGGAGCGCTCTGCATCGTATTCCTTGTCCAGCTTTTTTGGCTAAAAGGCTTGTACAATAGCATTGAAATTGAAACCGAAAAGAACATCTTTGAGTGTCTGAGTATTGCTAATTCACACGAACTGGAATTTAGACTGGATAGTTTGGATAACTTATCGGAAGAAGATAAACCTAAGGGGGAAATATCCATTACTCAATCTGTAGGAAATAGCGATGACAATACGGAAGATGAATCCGATTCAAAAAAAATGATAAAGAGCAAACAGGTCGTTCAAAGTGGAGATACAATACAAAGTAAAGAGGAGTTAGGAGATGAAGAGTTTAGCTTAGCTAAATTTGAAAGTCTAGGGATAATGATTAGAGAAACTATGCATCAGACTTTCGATTCAATTATCCCCATCCGACTAGACACTCTGCATTCAGCTCTTTTTGAAGCTCTAACAATGAAGGGCATCAAATCTGAAATTTATAAGATTGAAGTTGTTGATTTTTCAAAAGACAGCATCATGCAAACTCTGGATATAGCTAAAAACAGCAATTCTCCATTTATTTTTGATTACACCTACGATTCAGCAAATCAACGGGGTTATAGAGTCCATTTTGAACCTTTAACTAGAACTATTTTATCACAGATGATTGGTGTTCTGTCTACTACAGTAATTATTATTCTTATATTGGCTTTTGCCTTTTGGTATCTTATTCGAACCATTTTCCGACAAAAAACGCTAGAGGAAATGAAGGAGGATTTCACCAATAATATGACACACGAACTTAAAACGCCCATTGCTGTGGCCTACTCTGCCACGGATGCATTACTGCATTTTGGTGCAGGAGAACAGAAAGAAAAAAGAGAACAATACCTCACAATATGTAAAGAACAATTGGAAAAACTGACTGGACTGGTAGAGCAGATTTTATCCATGAGCATTGAACGACGACTTAAGCTGATCTTAAAAAAGGAAGAGATAAAAATCAAAGACCTGTTGGATTCTTTAATAAACGAACATCAAATGAAATCGGATAAAGAGGTTCATTTCCATTTAGATATTCAACCCGAAGATCTAACAGTGAATGGTGACAAGACACACCTCAACAATGTCTTTAGTAACCTGATTGATAATGCCATTAAATATTCCAAAGAAAAGGTCTCCATAGAAATTCAAGCTTATAGAAAGGAGAATTTCTTTATCTTTAAATTAAAAGATAACGGAATAGGTATTCCTACAGACAAACAGAAATATCTCTTTGATAAGTTCTACCGCGTTTCACAGGGGAATCAGCACAATATTAAAGGCTATGGCATTGGTCTTTTCTATGTAAAAATGATTCTGGAAAAACATAAGGGAACCATAGAGGTTCATAGTGTAGTGAATAAAGGAACAGAATTTACAATAAAAATACCGGTGGAATAATGGAGAAGACAAACGTATTACTAGTCGAAGACGAGCAGACATTAGCTATGATTATCCGAGATACGCTAACAGAGCAAGGGTTTAATCTAACGTTAGCGAGTAATGGAGTCGAAGGATTGAAACTCTTTTTTGAAATACGCCCGGATATTTTAGTGGCTGACGTGATGATGCCCGAACTCGATGGTTTCGAAATGGTTAGTAAAATACGCCAGACAGATAAAACAACCCCTATTCTTTTCCTTACGGCCCGTTCTGCTATTAAAGATGTAGTTGAGGGGTTTGAGCTAGGAGCTAACGACTACCTAAAAAAGCCTTTCAATATGCAGGAGCTAATTGTCAGAATTAAAGCCTTGGTAGGCAGAGCACAACTAACAAATCCTAAAGAGGAAACAACCGAATTTAGTATAGGGATTTATCGGTTTAACTCAGTAACACAGATTTTATCTTACTTGGATACAAAAGAAGAACTATCGCACAGAGAATCTGAACTGCTTAAACGCTTTTGTCTGAATAAAAACAACGTGGTTGAAACACAAAGTATACTCCTTGATTTATGGGGTGATGACAGTTTTTTCAATACGAAAAGTTTACACGTTTTTATCACCAAATTAAGACATAAACTCGAGAAGGATGAAAACATCAAAATAATTAATGTAAGAGGTATTGGATACAAGTTAATTGTGTGATTATAGCGAAGACTTTTCTACTTTAGAATTAAATCTTATCTATTATCTCCAAAACTAAAGTAAGAAAAACAGATGCAATTAACTTCTAATTTAAGGCCTGTTTCTGTGTTGAAAAAACACCCCGTAGAGTGAATAGAACAGGGGTGTTTTTCTTTTTTACTCGGTCTAGGACCGAAGGCCCGTCGGTCTAGGACTGAAGGGTGCTCGGTCTAGGACCGAGGGGTGTTAGGTCTAGGAGGGAAAAAGACAACGGTAATTATAAATAGAAAAAGATGACCTATCTGTTCATTTTCTTGACAAGCTTTCTTTGCTTTATTCTTTTAAAGGTTGAACTTATATTCAGTAAAGCACTATTCCGTTATTTAATTTTCAACTCATTTAGCAGACGGGTGGCTTTTTGTGATTGTTCCATTAAGAAAAGTATATAACGAACATCCACCCCAATACACCGCTGCAATTTAGGCTCATAAAAATAATCACTACTCATCGCCTCCCAGTTTCCATCGAAAGCTAGCCCTAGCAATTCTCCCTTGCCATTAAACATGGCACTACCGGAATTTCCCCCTGTAATGTCATTATCGGAGATAAAACAAACAGGTAATTCTCCTTTTGCATTAGCGTATCGACCAAAATCTTTTTGTTGCAACAGGCTTTGTACTAAAGAAGAGACGTGAAAATCCGGGTCATCCGGGTAAGCTTTTATTTTCTCAAAAATCCCTTTGGATGTAGTGTAATAACTATAATCCACCCCATCTGCAGGAGAATAACTTGCTACTGTTCCATAGCTTAAGCGCATCGTAAAATTAGCATCAGAATAATAGTTCCCCTTGGGATTGAACTGACGAATCAACCGGTTATACTCTCTCTCCAATCGGTTGATTTCGTGTGTAGACTGTGTAACTCCAAAATTTAATTCATAATATTTCACAAGTAAATCCATCACCAAGTCAATGCCAACATCATCATAAAAAACGTCCGAAGAATCTCCTAAAAGCGTATAAAGTCCTTCCGAAGTGGTTAAAATTGATTTTGTATATAAATCGTCCACATAAAGCGAAATGGAATTATTATAATCCGAAGCAATGGTTTGATACACCTGAGGGTGATAAATAGGATCTATTTTTTCCTGATAGAGTTTTAACATCGCAGCAAAGACCTCTCTATCCAATGTAAGATTCAACTCATCATAACGAGTCAAAAAATCAGCTACACCTTTCTTTACTGTCTCTTCTTCTCCTTCATAATCAAAGTTCAAGATATCTAACGACAGCTGGGTTAACTCCGGACCATTAAGAAAACACTCTCCAAAATAAGCCATTGCTTTACTTACCTCACGGCGCTGCATATAATGCAAATTTAACTCGGTAAGTAAACGTAAATTCAACTCACGCTCCCTTTCATCAGAGGTTATTAGGTTTTGTAATTCAACCTCTTGTTCTTGACGTTGTTCAATGATACGACGTTCTTTTATGGATCGCTTTTGTCCAATTGCGTTCTTCCAATAATTAGAACTTTTGGCATACTTGGAAGCGTATTGAGCCTGAATTTCCTCGTCTGCATTCATAGCATCCTTCCAGAGCTTTTGTTTCACTCCACGTACATCAATTAGGGCCTGATTAGGGCCATACAACAGCTCCTCTATTCCAAAAGAGGAAAGATAACGATGTGTACTCCCCGGATAACCCAAAGTCATACAAAAATTACCCTCTTCATATCCATCCAAAGAAATGGGAGCCACATATTTGGGACGAAAAGGCTGATTTGTTTCAGAAAAATCGGCCGGTTGATTGGCTGCATCTGCATAAACACGAAAAACACTGAAGTCACCTGTATGTCTGGGCCAAACCCAGTTATCCGTATCCCAACCAAACTTTCCAATGGAGGAAGGAGGTGCAAAAACTAAGCGAATATCGTAATAGTTTTGATATGCAGACAGCCAATATTCATTGCCATCGTAAAAAGCATCTACTTTATAGGTTAAATCGGGTTCGTTAGCTGAATACTCTGATTCTATGACTAACAGGATTGAATCCACTACTTGATTGCGTTCGCTCTCGGTCATCTCTTGAGTAACTGTAGATAGAACACGGGCAGTTACCTCTTGGGTAGAGACTAAAAAACTAACATACAAATCGGGACAAGGAAGTTCATCCACTAAGCGTTCTGCCACAAATCCCTCTTTAATATAATTGTCCTCTAAAGAACTAAGCTCGTGAATTGCATTGAAACCACAATGATGATTGGTAAACAATAATCCCTCATCAGACACCATCACTCCCGAACAAAACCCACCAAAACTAACTATAGCATCTTTCAAAGAGGGTCGTTTTTCGTTATAAAGCTTTTTATTTTTGAGTGAGGCCCCTCTTTGCTTCATCTTTTGCTGCGTTTGTTTGCTTAAATTTCCAACAAACCACATTCCCTCATCTGCTAAAACAGAAGTAGTAATCCCTAAAAAGGCAAGAATCAACAATATCTTATCAAGCTTCATTCTATTTATTCAATCGTTAAGCGAATATTCTCTGTTTTTAAGCGTGCTTTTAGCCAATCGTTGATATTCTTTTCCTCTTTAGCTTTAGGTTTCTCCTTAAAATTGAAAATAGCCCAGGTAACCGTATCTACACGTGCTGAATCAACATAGCGCTCCAAGCGTTCAGAAATAGAGATGGATTGAATACCCGGATAAAGCACCTTCACCTCATCCACCAACTTCTCACTTAAGGAGTTATACCTCTTATATTTTTCAAGTTCCAACTCCAACTGTTCTATCTCTTCCAAACTCATTTGTAATTTTTTCTCACTGGACTTATAGAAATCCTCCATCACCATTGCACGAATGGAAGAGATATCTACCTCCTCATTTTGCATTCCTTGCAACACAGTTAACTTAACATCTTCCAGTTTATAATCTTTCAGTCTCTTTTCTACTATGGACAACGTTGTCTGAGGAACCTCTTCACCCATCAGTATCACTCGAATCTCTTTATTCCCCTTTTCATAGATTACTTTTCTATCAATAATCTGAGAGTTAGGAAAGTCTAGTTGCTCCGAAATAAAACGGGAAGCCGAAGTGTTGAATACGGTTTCTTTTATGATACCAAAGGTCAGATAGATAGAAGGAATCATAGTTAGAATAACAATGATAACAATATATTTTTTTACGTTTTTCTCTCTTTCTTTATCCACAAAAGTCTTAGGTTCAAAATGTAACCAACGTACTCCAATGAATGTAGCTACACTGATGAAAACCGTATTAATAAAGTATAGATAAAAAGCACCCAGGAAGTAGATTAAATTACCTGTAGCCAATCCATACCCTGCTGTACATAATGGAGGCATTAAAGCTGTAGCAATAGCCACACCGGGAATTACAGTTCCCTTCTCTTTGGTAGAAGCAGCTACAACACCCGAGAACCCACCAAATAGTGCAATAAACACATCGAAAATGGTAGGTGAAGTACGGGCCAAGAGTTCAGATTGTGCCTCAGTTGAAGGCGTAAGCAAGAAAAAGAGTGAAGAAGTGGCGACACAGAACGCAGTGGTAACCAAGTAGCTCTTTATGGATTTACGCAATAAATCAATATCGTTGATGCCTACAGATAAACCAATTCCCATAATAGGTCCCATTAAAGGAGATATCAACATCGCACCAATAATTACAGCAGTTGAATTAATGTGTAAACCCAAAGAAGCAATAAAAATAGCAAAGATTAGAATCCAAAGTTTAGCTCCCTTGAACTCCACTCCCTGGCGCATACTTTCCTCTGTCCCTTTTTCGTTTTCTTTATCTTTCCGAATATCCAAATACTCTTTCAAGAAAGACTTTATGGCAAAAACATTTCGACTATCTGTTCTCATTACTTTATAAAGCGATTAATTATAGGTATATTTCTTAAAGGTAAATCTTTTTTTACAAGGTAGATTAAAAAAATGGTTAATAGTAGGGTACGATAGCCCAATCGCAACCAAAGATTATCTATTATCACATATTTCCCGGCAATTGACAACCCACAAGCTAATAAAAAATAGAGAAAGATACCTTTCAGATCATAAGGTATGGGGTATTTCTTTTGCCCAACTACATACGAAAGAATGGTTACTACCAAATAACCAATTAATCCCGACCAAGCAGATGCAATATAGCCATATTGAGGAACAAAAATAATATTCAACAAGACAATTACTACACAGCCAACTAATGAGAAATAGGCTCCCCATTTCGTTTCATCAATCAATTTGTACCAAAAGGACAAATTAAAATAAATTCCCATTAATAATTCTGCTCCCATTACAATGGGTACCACCTTCAATCCCTCCC
>CAZOVL010000044.1:0-21812 GCA_964583185.1 uncultured Bacteroides sp.
GATAGATAGTTCAAACCCACATCTAACAAAAAGCTAAGACGTGTTTTAATCTCTTGAAGATTTATGCCGTAGAAAAATCACTCGATGCGTATAAATTTGGTTTACTCCACAACAAGCAGCTATTTATCAAACAGCTTAAGAACAACAACCTCGGTACTCGAACCATTGACGAGGGCAGTATGGATGAGAAAAGTGGCATGAACTTTTCTGAATATGTAGCTATCTTATCGGGGAACACCGAATTGCTGGAAAAAGCAAGGATTGAAAAGAAGATAGCTGCTTTGGACAGTGAAAAGCAGGCTTTCGTTCGGGGCAAATCATCGAGCCGCTACAAATTAGAGAACATCATGCAGACCGTAGAATCCAATAAAGGATATATTGATCGTATTTCCAAAGATGTGGAAGCATTCAATAGTAGGGTGCAGGTTGCTCCCGATGGCTCGCGGCTCAATCCTGTAAAATTAGATGGGTTTCAAGCTACCGATTCGGTTGCTATCGGTAAGAAGTTGAATGAGATTTCGGATAAGGCACGCACACATGGGGCACACGAGAAAATCGGCTCGTTATATGGGTTCGACTTGCTGGTAAAATCCGAAACTACGAACAAAGATGGTTTTGACCTGATACAAAACCGATTTTTCATACGTGGTGAGGGGCAAATACTCTATAACTACAATTATGGAAGTTTAGCGGCAGACCCCAAAACTGCTTCGCTAAACTTCTTAAATGCACTTGACAGTATGCCTAAGCTATTAGAGAAATACCAGACAGACACCGATAAACGGATGCAAGATGTACCTATTCTCAGGCAGGTAGTGGAAAGCGTGTGGTCGAAAGAAAATGACCTCAAAGACTTGAAAACGGAACTCACAGCATTGGAGCGTAAGATAGAATTATCACTGAAGCCCATCGAGCAAAGTGAGGGACAAGAAAATGTTTCTGAAAAGAATCAGGTTCAATCTCAAAATAGTCCAAAATCAACAGTGATTCAAGATACCCCTTTACCAAATACTTTGCAAGGAGTAAAAGAAGTTATGGGAGACAGGTTCGTGATTGGATCGGTAGGTAGTAGTCCGCCACCAAAAGAAGAAAAAAGAGGCATGAAGCTCTAAATGAAGATGACCGTAGAAGAATAATTCTGCGGTCTTTTTTATTTATTCTTTTTCTACCATATCCTCATCTATATTGTCTCTAAAATGATCACGAATAAATTTCTCTACATTTTTCTCTGTGTAAAATATTTTGTGGTGGATGGTTATATAGGTTAGTTCACCTGCCGAGCGGTAACGCTGTAAGGTGCGTTTGCTTACGTTAAGCATTTGGCACAGGTCTTGATTGTCTAAAAGTCGTTCGCCGTTCAGTACGTTATGTCGTCCGCTCATTATATCCATAAATTTATCTAATCGGTCAAAACGCCCTATAAATTGCTCAAACCACTTTTGCATCCATTTTATCAAATCATTATTTTCCATATCCCATTGTATTTACTTATTTGTATTTTTTACAAGTTTAGTCGGTTCTGAAATAGAAAAAGTGGTACCTACCATTGTAAGTACCACCATTTAGCGAATAATTTATTGATTTTAAATCTTGCTTTTATTTATAAAGCTGATCTACTTCATTTTTATAGACTGCCAGAAGTCGTTCTAACATAGAAGAAGAATTTTTTTTACGTTCCATCGTGCGGGTTTTGCGACTGTAAATATTTTTAGGAATCTTGATATTGAAAAGCAGTTTCAAGCCATGGATAATTTCAGCAAAACTAATTAGTTTACCGGATGCCTTACGAATCAGTTTGATGTTATAAATAGCTATCGCCAGTTCAATCAGATCGGAGATTGTTCCTCCCCAGATATAGCATTTGGCAGGAGACGGTTCTGCTTTGTTATTTGTATTATTAGAAGTAGGTTTCGGATTATGCTCTATCCATTGCAGAGCTGCATTAAGGAAGGATAGACTATGAGCTATGCAACTTAGAAGCGGAGCATTTTTTTTCCCGCCTCCTTATTGCTTAACAACACATGGAAGCCTTCCAACTCTAGGCGGGTATAATGTATTGTGAAATAGGCAGGAATATCACCTTGCTCTGATATACAGATATTTGTGACTCTATGTACGAAGTCTTCATAAACATACCCTATGTCATATTCGCCAAAGCTACATGTTCCGTCCATCGTTTTCAGTAGGCATAACAACTGTGTGTTTACTAATCTTTTCATGTCATTCTTTTTTTAGGTTATTATTAAATGTAAATAGGAGTCAATACCTCATTAGTACTGCTCCTGGTTTATCTTCAATGCTATTTTTGGTTTTGAGAACAAGACTATCGGGATTCTTATATGCGACTTAATATTCTATAGGATTGTAGTATATCCTCCACTATTTTTATGCTAATTGAGTCGTAATATCTATAAGGGAATTAAATTATATGAAATAAAGAATTTTACGTGTAGCCACAGATGTAACATATCTATTTATCAACCTCCTGCACAAGTAGTAAATAATGAAATAATCCCTAAAGCAATAAGAGTATCGATACCGAGGATTACCAATATGCAGACAATCTTCACCCAATCATATTTTTTGAAATTTTTTTTCACTTTCTGTATTGATTAAAAATATTATTCATTTGTATTTGCGTTTTGCATTTTCCCCATCTGTGTTGTTTAAATAAATCGCGCGAGATATCACATCTCACGCGATTCCTTAACACAAACTTTACAAAACTACACTACTGTCTATATAGAATTGACAGCATTTTTCTTTTCTATTTTAATAAAACCCGATCAGATTTATTAATTGAGGTAGTTTTTCCGGTAACCTTCACAATGTAGATTCCCGCTCTAACAGCTTCCTACATCTGGAAGAACGGAGATTCGAATCTCCGTTCTTTACTTAGTTTATTTTAATAATATTCAACCCGTTTCGGCCAGTTGCCACAAACAAAAGTCCGTCTTTCACATATACATAGTTCGCTGATTCCGCTAGTTTGAAAGATCCAACAACATTGAGGTTGTCTTTTTCAAGAACAATGACTCCATCGGCACCATTGGCTAAGAAAACAAAGCAGTCTGTTACTGCGACCGCATTTGTTAGTCCATTTTCTTTGAATATTTTAGGTCCGTCATCTGCAATTCGGTAGGTATTTGGTTGGAAATCTGCAATAAGTTTTCCTGTCGCTAATTCAACTTTAGCTACCCCACGGTCACTTAGAGCAAGATAAACATAGCTGTCATCAATAGCCATGGTATTCTTTCCTATTTTTACCTTTTGAATAAGAGTGTTATATCTATATTCTCGTGGATTGCTTCCATCAATATTAGACAACTTTAAATAAGTATCATTCTCTTCTACAGCCAAAAATGCTTGAATGCGATTGTTGTGAACAGAGTATTTACTTCTGGCTCCATCGGCATACAAAGTTTCAGTTATCTCATAATTATTGTTGGGATTTAATTTTAGGAATCCACCGTTTGCACCTCCGGATACTAACCATAGCATATTATTGTAGATAAATGAATTCTTGGCTGCAACACCCGGTATTTTGAAGGTTTGGAAACCTGATAGATCTATAGTGTTGAATGCTCCGTTATCTAAAGGAGTGGATACTAAACGTGCTCCGGCCTTATTTCCTCCGACAGCATACAGTTTATCTCCGGTAATATCTATTCCATTAAATTCAACTTTATCAAAAACAGCTTCACTGATTAAGTCCGGTGATTTTTGATTCTGTATATTGAAAATTCGGAGAGCTCCATTTGCTGTATTATCATAGAATTCATCATTTGTATGATAAGATATATATGCCTTTCCATTATCAACACGTACATCTGTTGCACTTAGAGTAGTATTACCGACTGTTGGGCTGGCAATCGTCGCACACAATGTAAACTGAAGTGCACTTGGATCACATGGGCGGATACCTCGTTCGGGACGACAGTCTTTCGCAGAGATGTATGTATTTGCATTTAAGGTTACTTGATTGTCAATCTTATTTTCAGGAATAGTCTTGTCTGTATTTATATCGATCTTTCCGACAAATGCAGGAGAAGGATCGAGCTTTTCGATATTTACTGCTTGTAAAATATCTACACGGGCAATACCTTGACTCTCATTCTTGATTTTTCCATCTACTTTTATTGTTCCTCTGGCTATATCTGTAAGAGATCCTGCACCCAGGTTTAGAGCACCACCAATATTGAATCCACCGTTAAAATTAATGTAACCATTATTGTTTAATTTGCTATCTACCTTAACCTCTCCTCCAAAAGCCAACCCACAATAATTATTAACTTCAGAGCTACCATTCAGAGTAACCGGAAATTCGAAGATTAATTCATTATAATTATTAATTGTACCATCAACAGTTCCAGATTTATAAAATACGGACCCGTAATTATTCAGAATTCCCCCTCCATTTAGGTGGAAGTTAGCCTCTTTAGTAATGTTTCCACCTGGAGCAACCTCAACTTTTCCTCCATCAGGAACATTTAGCGTATTCGAACCACTCAGGGTTCCCAGTATAATCAGGGTTCCCGCTTGATTGAAATTTATGCCACCGGTAAATGTTGTTCCTTCGGGAATGTAAAAAGTTTCATTAGCATTAATAGTATGCCAATCAGATCCTTCTAATTTTGTCGCATTGGTAATATCAGGCATTTTATAGTCTATTGATCCTGATAGAGACCTAGTTTCTAAAGAGCCGCCTTCAACCAAACGGTCGAATGAAATCTTTGCATTCTTCAAATCAATATTATGATTCAAAAGAGAGCTACCATAGGTAAGGGTCATTTCATCATTACTGATTTTACCAGATTTGGTTCCTTCAGCATTCTTTTCTGTATCCATGTCATCCGAACAGCTTATAGCCATCAAGCAGATGAGACTCAACAGACTTAATTTTTTTGTCATTTTTGTCATTGTATTCATTTTAATTCTTTGTTGTACTACTTGTATTTATTTTGAGAGAGCATTATCAGGCTCCAAATTCCTTTGCTTTTTGGGATGTTTTAGGAGGATTCCAAGCATCCTTATATTACACTACTGTCTATATAGAATTGACAGCATTTTTCTTTTCTATTTTAATAAAACCCGATCAGATTTATTAATTGAGGTAGTTTTTCCGGTAACCTTCACAATGTAGATTCCCGCTCTAACAGCTTCCTACATCTGGAAGAACGGAGATTCGAATCTCCGTTCTTTACTTAGTTTATTTTAATAATATTCAACCCGTTTCGGCCAGTTGCCACAAACAAAAGTCCGTCTTTCACATATACATAGTTCGCTGATTCCGCTAGTTTGAAAGATCCAACAACATTGAGGTTGTCTTTTTCAAGAACAATGACTCCATCGGCACCATTGGCTAAGAAAACAAAGCAGTCTGTTACTGCGACCGCATTTGTTAGTCCATTTTCTTTGAATATTTTAGGTCCGTCATCTGCAATTCGGTAGGTATTTGGTTGGAAATCTGCAATAAGTTTTCCTGTCGCTAATTCAACTTTAGCTACCCCACGGTCACTTAGAGCAAGATAAACATAGCTGTCATCAATAGCCATGGTATTCTTTCCTATTTTTACCTTTTGAATAAGAGTGTTATATCTATATTCTCGTGGATTGCTTCCATCAATATTAGACAACTTTAAATAAGTATCATTCTCTTCTACAGCCAAAAATGCTTGAATGCGATTGTTGTGAACAGAGTATTTACTTCTGGCTCCATCGGCATACAAAGTTTCAGTTATCTCATAATTATTGTTGGGATTTAATTTTAGGAATCCACCGTTTGCACCTCCGGATACTAACCATAGCATATTATTGTAGATAAATGAATTCTTGGCTGCAACACCCGGTATTTTGAAGGTTTGGAAACCTGATAGATCTATAGTGTTGAATGCTCCGTTATCTAAAGGAGTGGATACTAAACGTGCTCCGGCCTTATTTCCTCCGACAGCATACAGTTTATCTCCGGTAATATCTATTCCATTAAATTCAACTTTATCAAAAACAGCTTCACTGATTAAGTCCGGTGATTTTTGATTCTGTATATTGAAAATTCGGAGAGCTCCATTTGCTGTATTATCATAGAATTCATCATTTGTATGATAAGATATATATGCCTTTCCATTATCAACACGTACATCTGTTGCACTTAGAGTAGTATTACCGACTGTTGGGCTGGCAATCGTCGCACACAATGTAAACTGAAGTGCACTTGGATCACATGGGCGGATACCTCGTTCGGGACGACAGTCTTTCGCAGAGATGTATGTATTTGCATTTAAGGTTACTTGATTGTCAATCTTATTTTCAGGAATAGTCTTGTCTGTATTTATATCGATCTTTCCGACAAATGCAGGAGAAGGATCGAGCTTTTCGATATTTACTGCTTGTAAAATATCTACACGGGCAATACCTTGACTCTCATTCTTGATTTTTCCATCTACTTTTATTGTTCCTCTGGCTATATCTGTAAGAGATCCTGCACCCAGGTTTAGAGCACCACCAATATTGAATCCACCGTTAAAATTAATGTAACCATTATTGTTTAATTTGCTATCTACCTTAACCTCTCCTCCAAAAGCCAACCCACAATAATTATTAACTTCAGAGCTACCATTCAGAGTAACCGGAAATTCGAAGATTAATTCATTATAATTATTAATTGTACCATCAACAGTTCCAGATTTATAAAATACGGACCCGTAATTATTCAGAATTCCCCCTCCATTTAGGTGGAAGTTAGCCTCTTTAGTAATGTTTCCACCTGGAGCAACCTCAACTTTTCCTCCATCAGGAACATTTAGCGTATTCGAACCACTCAGGGTTCCCAGTATAATCAGGGTTCCCGCTTGATTGAAATTTATGCCACCGGTAAATGTTGTTCCTTCGGGAATGTAAAAAGTTTCATTAGCATTAATAGTATGCCAATCAGATCCTTCTAATTTTGTCGCATTGGTAATATCAGGCATTTTATAGTCTATTGATCCTGATAGAGACCTAGTTTCTAAAGAGCCGCCTTCAACCAAACGGTCGAATGAAATCTTTGCATTCTTCAAATCAATATTATGATTCAAAAGAGAGCTACCATAGGTAAGGGTCATTTCATCATTACTGATTTTACCAGATTTGGTTCCTTCAGCATTCTTTTCTGTATCCATGTCATCCGAACAGCTTATAGCCATCAAGCAGATGAGACTCAACAGACTTAATTTTTTTGTCATTTTTGTCATTGTATTCATTTTAATTCTTTGTTGTACTACTTGTATTTATTTTGAGAGAGCATTATCAGGCTCCAAATTCCTTTGCTTTTTGGGATGTTTTAGGAGGATTCCAAGCATCCTTATATGAATCATAGAAGAAAAATTCATCTATGTACGCAATCGTCCTTACTATACGCATATAGTATCCCATATAGAGAGGATATAGAGGTATGTATATTATCTTCTTGAAAATATCCTGCTTATTATCACTTATAGCCAAACAATAAGAAAATTGAATAAGAGAAAGCATCAAGTAGATAGAATATTTAAATGGAAACCAAATAAGAAGAAACAGCGGGTCCATCACCAATATCTGTATCATATAGAATACCCATAGGAAATCGAGAATAAGCCCGAAGAATATATTTTCGAAAAAAGCAAAGAAATTGGATAATCTGAAGTTCATATTGGGAATCCAAATATCATGGTGTTTTCTCAAACGAAAACGCACCAGAGATCTGGACCAGCGTAAACGCTGTTTGGTCAATTTCTTCCATGTTACCGGAGCATGTGTCTGACATATTGCTTCTTCTTCAAAAACAATACGATAATTTATCTTTCTTATTTTAACGGTAATATCGCCATCGAGTCCGGGTCCGACATCCCAGCCTCCAACTCTATCCAATACAACTTTTGGGTAAGCACCGAATGCCCCGGAAACTATTTTATAGATTCGCAGGTGTGATAAAACTATTCGGGAAACATTGATTGACTGTAAATATTCCAGAAACTGCATGGTTGTAGTTAAAGAATCATTCTCATTGTGCACGATCAGATTGCCACCGACAGCCCCTACATGCTCATATCGATAAAAGGGTATAAGTACCTTTTCAACAGCATCATCTTTTAGTGAAGAGTCTGCATCTAAATGAACAATATATTTTCCCTTTGCATATCGAAGTCCTAGATTTGCAGCAGAGGCTTTACCACCCCTGATCTCACTTCTGATGAAGAGGTCTATATCTCCTTGCTGTTCAAAATGTTTTCCGATAGTCGGCGTCTCATCCGTTGACCCGTCGTCGACAACGATCAGCTCTATGTTACGATAGGTCTGTCGCTTCAATGATTCAACCAGCTTATACAAATGTTTACCTTCATTATGTCCGGGAACCAAAACTGTAACCAGAGGATATTCCCGTTTTAGCTGAAGGCTTGCATTCTCCCATAAATCAAAGGTTTTGCGTCTCTTAGTTCTACTCAATACCAAGGTGGTTCCTTCAACAATCAGAAACCGGGGTATATCCAAAAGAAAGATATACCATCCCCATCGAAGGATTGTATTAAAATCCATCCTGTACCAAAAGGAAAAATATGTGTCCCAAAACTCCATCATACGATTAATCCAATGAAAGGAAATGTTGAAGACCCTTTTCTGTGAAAGAATACTTATATACCTTTCTCACGACAAGTTGATCGGGGGATTGGTCCGTATTACATTCTACACATGAAACTAAAATCGGAGGGTGTTGGAACTGATTGCCACAGTGCTCTTCCTTACAGATAAATGTATATCCGGGATGATCATAATCTACTCCCAGATTATAAAGCCGGGATGAACACTTCGGACAAATTAATTCATCCTTGTAAAGGAAATCACTCTTTGGCCCGATATAAGCACATCTAAAATGGTGAATGAGTGGTATAACCCGTAAATTATGAGATTTACACTTCGGACAAATTTCACGGTAATTAAGAAATCCTCCTCCACAGTGATGGCATAAGTGCAAGGTGTCGAGATATTCTCGTGTCAAAAGATTGTCATAAAAGGCATTTCTAAGTAAAACCCGCGAATATTTATCCCCATCTTCAATAGATAAGAAGTGAGCCTCAACTCGTGGGTGAGTATAACCGGATAGAGATGCGTGACTTCTTACGGGAACTATCTGTTTTTGTCTGGTACAATAATAGTCGAAACATGCTTGTAAAACAGATTCATCCTCGCTTAAACAACGCTGCTCCCTAATAGTCCTATATTTTAGCAAAAAATAGCTTACACGGTCTACTAATTGTATTTTTTCGAGGATTTGTAAATTTTCAATATATCCGTCACAGAGTTCCTCTATGTACAAATTTTCATGTACATATTCATAACCCTTTTCAAACTCTTTCTGTAAAAAAATAGGTTTTAAATAAACACTTAAATCTTTAGAACGGATTGTTTTTCTTAAAAAAGCCTTCACCTTTGAAGGAGCAGAATGGTTTATAACCCAGATATCTGCCAGATCGGGATCAGGAATTACCCCTTCCTCTACAGAGTGATCTAAAAGGAGTATTTTCTTATCATACATTTGAACTATTTCATCCATAACGACTGACGATTTATAACTGAATTTTAAATTTTCTTATTTTCACAGGAATACTGCTCACCTCAAGCTGTGCCCATCTTTGTTCTTCTTTGGCTGCAGGAACAATTTCCATGACAACACCCAACTTGTCCTTAAATGTATTTTCAAACAATTCAGGATCTTTCAGTTCCGAGACCATGTAAATTCTAGAAACTACTCCTCGAAGAGGTTTGTACTTATAGGGTAGAATAACTGAGACATGATTTCCAATTTTGAAATCATCAAACTTATCCATATCAATATAAGCTCTTACAAAATATTCGGGACGAATAATAGAAGCTATAATCTCTTTTTTGTAGGCAACTTCGTACAACGATTTTCTTAATCGGTCAATCTTGCCTTTAACCGGAGAGATGAAGTAAGACTTACCTGACCGTAACCTAAAATCCTGTTGCTGCAGATTTGTTTTTTCTTGTATCTGATCTGATAATTGGGATTTTTGATTTAATAAAACCCGATATTCAATCTCCAGCGATGAAATTTGTGATGAGACATCATCTATAGAACGGTCTACATTAGCTAATTCATTCGGTGTTATTGAGTTCAGGTAAACCAATTGTTGCTTACGCCGCTTCTCCGCTTTCCAGTAATCCAATCTTTTTTTATGTTCTAAAATAAATAACCTTCTTTTTTCAATCTGAGCATTAATCTCTATCAATGAAACCTGATTTTTACTTTGATCCAATAAGGTTGCCACGGAATCTCGGTAAAGAAGATTCTGTGTATTATTTTGAGGTTCATAAGCAAATAATGTATCACCAACTGCTATATTTTGACCCTCTTCTACATAATAATCCTGAATACGGATATCTTCTGCAAAGTTGATATCATACTGATGTTGGAGTAATACACCCTCAGAAAGATCGAAGAAGTAAGGATAAATCAACCATTTAAGGAATGATCCAGATATTATTATCAGAATGATAATGTAAAGCCACCTGTCCCACCTTCTTCTGGGTGCAGAAGAAGACATTTGAGTCTGAGGCTCGGGAATATCCCGTGTAAATTGTATATCCATTATTGTGAATTTTTATATAATAGAGAACAGTCATAGTAAGCCAACTTCCGAATATTGTGCCCGGACAATATTTCTGAAACTTTTTTTAAATCAGCCATTGTTTCAAAATCGATTATTCGGATAGCCCATGCTGTATTTTCGCCCAATATGCTCCTTAACTTAGCGGTTCTCTCTAACAACTTTAACTGGTCGCTATTTTCATATCCCATAATGTAGGCGTCTATTTTTTCTTCTTTTAAAACTAACGCTGTCTCCAGAGGAGTATGCATTGGTATGCTGACACTCATTGCCATGCTATGATTATCACACCACAATTTCGTTATACTGAAGAGATCATTCATTCGTTGGGTATATTTATCCGTATTTTTTTTGTAATCATCAAAAGTGTGGGCTTCAATATTCAGGTGTATACCCGAAAAGCCCTGATCCGTTATTGTATTCAATTTGTCTTGCAGTTTTTGAATACCATCATTGCCAGAGGCGTACGAATTTTCACTAATTAGCCTATAGACTTTAATACCTAAAGAATGACATCTTTTTATAAAGTCTGAGACTTTTGCTGAATCTGAATTTGCAGGAGAGAAAAAGACAATATTTATTTTGGATTTGCTTAAAATATCCAAGAGTTCGAGGTTTGTTGTCTCTTTAAAAAAATGTCCCCATAGATAAGTACTTATCTCGTTGACATCATTCTTCTCTGTAGTAGAAGGTAATAACGATAAAGGGTTCTCCATAGACTCATTTTCCCAACTAATAACTCCTGCTTTAAGATGAAAAAGGATAAATTCTTCACAAAGTTCCAGTTGCTTTTCCAATATGCTATTTTGCTTTAAATAGAATTTTTTACAGAGATCGATATAGACCATAGGAGTAAATTCCTGCTGCGATTTACTCTTTTTGTCTTCGGCATTCAAAAGAGCTTTCAGATATTCCAAATCATTTTCCATATCTAACAGCTCTTTTTTCAACAAATAAAAATGCCTGTGTCTACTCTTTAACTCTTGTAACAATGAAGCACATTCCTGTTCGTATGAGATCGCCTGTTCATCCAGCTCATATTGACGTAATTTATCACCTCGATTAAAATTAAGAGGAACAGATACCGTTAATCCTATACTCGGATAGCTCTGCCCCGCATGATTTTTATATTCCAAGTAGTTGTAACGTAATTTTAATCGGACATTAAAATCCGGCATTTTGTTTTTTTCCGTTTTTTTAATCTCTCGATTCAGTTCATATAATCGAGATTGGGTATTAGATAGTATCTGATTCTCCAACCCATTTAGCTCCGGTAAATCAGTATATCCAGAAGGTAAATCCCAATATTTTGAATACAAGCCAGACTCTTGATTTTCCGACAAATAATTATTCATTAAATCAATTGAATGTTGAATACTCTTCATTTCATGTTGGAGCTCTAAAACAGGAATGCTATTAATTAAACCTTTACGATACATTTCCTCTTTATGCCGATATTCTTTGAGAATAAGGGATTGATAAGATTGTAGTAGAATAAGCTTATGACTGTTAAAAATATCTTGCAATAAATCGAGTTTGTTTCTAAAGTCTAGATTTTGATTACCCATACTATTGGACCATTGATCTCGTTCTTGTTTTTTTTTCAACCATCGGCGTTCTTGCTTTTTCCCCATAAAACTACCCTCTCCCCATACTAACCAATCAATACCTGAGGATAAGCGTAAACGGCTGAAAACATCTTCTTCTGAATCAGAAATATCTTTCCTTAAGTTTGAATTAGCTTCAGTTACCCATTTCAAACCGATATCCGAAATACCCGATGTTATATCTGCATTTCGATGGTTCTTTTTATCAAGGGTTTTACAAATATTTTTATCATATAGAAAATCTCTCCATAGCCCTGACTTTTGATCTGTATTGGTACTCATCAGACTATCCATTAATATTTGAGCATCTTGATATACACCTGATAGGTTTGAAACCAGATTCTTTAAATCATCATTCCTTTGTCCTTTTTGAGCACAGAGTGATGAAGCAGCTATAAAAAATGATAAAATGTAAAGTATTCTGATCATTCTGAAATGTTAACTTCTATCTGTTTATAGTTGAATAACTCTGCTGAAGATTGTATATAAAACCATCCTTAGCTAAGTAACAGTCTAAATCCATATCATCGAAATCTGAGTGATTTACAGCAATGATTATCGCATTGTATTTACCTTGAGGAAATTTTGCTTCTATGTCTATATTGTATTCATTCTTAACCGCCGTAGAATCCGCATAAGGATCGTAAACCGTAGTTACGATTTTACGATGATTAAGTATCGAGATAATCTCTTTTACTTTGGTATTACGGATATCAGAACAGTTCGCTTTAAATGTAAATCCCAATATTAAGACCTTCGGATGATCTGTTTGGACATCGGTCGAATCTATCATTTGAAGTACTTGATTAGCAACATAACTGCTCATACCTTCATTTGTTTTGCGGGCTGAAAGAATAAGCTCAGGTATATATCCTGACCTCTCTGCTCTATGTACTAAGTAATAAGGATCTACTCCGATACAATGACCACCGACTAGCCCGGGCTTCAAATTCACGAAATTCCATTTGGTAGAAGCCGCTGCAAGAACCGATTTTGTATCAATATTTAGAGCATCCAATATCTTTTTGGTCTCATTAATAAATGCAATATTGATGTCTCGTTGTGCATTTTCTATGACCTTAGCGGCCTCAGCCACTTTTATACTCGGAGCTAGATAAGTACCCGCAGCGATGACTGATGTATATAGATTATCTATAATTTTTGCAGCTTCAGGGGTAGACCCTGAAGTTATTTTCTTTATTTTCTCTATTGTATATGATTTATCTCCAGGACTTACACGTTCCGGAGAATATCCGGCATAAAAATCTTTGTTGAACTTTAATCCCGATATTTTCTCAATCACAGGGATACAGTCTTCCTCTGTGGCTCCCGGATAAACCGTAGACTCATAAATAACTATATCATCTTTTTTTATTACATATCCAATAGTTTCACTGGCTTTCAGTAAATACGATAAATCAGGATTGTTACTATTATCAATTGGGGTGGGTACGGTTACAATAAAAATATTGCAGCCTTTCAGATCATTCTGATTTGACGTTAAAAACAACCCTCCTTTTGGCTCCTCTTTTGTGTTAAACAGTCTATTTATGGACACAAAAGTTTCTTCAGCTAAATTTAGTTTTGCGATTCGTGCCTGATCTATGTCAAAGCCTATGACCGTATATTTTGATGCAAAAAGCTTAGCCAATGGCAAACCAACATAACCTAACCCTATTATTGCAATTTTATACATTTCAGTTCTATAAAGTATTTCATTATAAGTCGAAAAATCAAGAACTCTATCCCTATATTCTTCATTTCCGAATATGTAGATTATTCTTATTCTCTGTTATTCCGAATTTGACGGATGAACTTTGACTCTACGAGTCTATACCGATTCATTCTTTTCTTAGTACTAATTTTCGATTTTATTATCTCTTAAGGAAACTTTCATTCTTATTTTTAATCAAACCGAATAATACCTGACAGTGCTGATTATATAGCTCATATCCATGAAGACATATGCCATTGTCTTAACATTCCCAATTCTATCACCAAATTGTTCATCATGTTGATTACCTCTCCTGCAGTTCTAATACTGCATCGTCCATCCATTCAGCATAAGAGAGCTTATGTCTATACCAACAGCGTAAGTCTTTCTTTGCTTTCATTTCTTTATAAATTCGATATGCTTTTTCTATCTGTAGCTGTCCCATTCCTGAGCACATTTGTTTATAAGCACGATGACGATCTTTTCCGTTTACAAGAACGAATGGGAGCTCTACCTGTTCGTCCTTTCCTGATAAAACAGGTAAAACCTCTAATCTTTGGTCACAACTTATCATATCTCCATCAATGTAAATGTGAGCCTCAATTATAAAATGAGGACCACTACGGTAAAAACGACTATCCCTTAACTGGGAATAATTATGATCTACATTCATCTGCTATTTAATTGTTAAAAAAGATAAAGTCTCTTTCTTTGAGAGAAAGAGTTTTCCTAAATACATTTTAATATTTGAGACAAAGGTAATTATATTTTTTTACAATTCATAACTATCACTCATATTTATCATCCATAGATTTAATCTATCTATGGATTTCAATTTATTCTACTATAATATTCCAAGACATTTTATTCTCTATCCAAACTGCGACAATCGGTTCCGGTTAATACCCAGCCACTAAAATAACACAACAGATTTTAATATCAGTATGCCTTTTTGATTTTTTGTTCATTAGGTATAAAATATTGGACAGGAATAAAGTCTCTTTCTCTCAAAGAAAGAGTTTTTTTTAATTTACTGGCCTTGGTAAAGAATCCATATGATTTCGTTTTTTTTCTTGGTCGGTCGAATAAACCGATTTAACATGTCATTCACTTCCCTGTCTACTTTTTGTGTCGAAATAGAGGACAAGTATATCTGAGTGGTACGTATAGAGGTATGCCCCATACATTGGCTGATTATCTCCACGGATTTGCCGGCTTCCAACATTAATGTCGCCCAACTATGTCTCATTACATATGATGTCAGTTTAAAAGGTAGATGAAGTATTTTACCGATTATTATAGCATGCCGGTTAATACGCCTTAATGCAGACTTTTCACATAGGAATGTCTTATCCTTTTTCTCTCTCAGGAAAGGAAATACATATGAATTATCGGGTAATTTATACCGTAACATGATCTCTTGGGCTTCCTTCGGCACAGCCAAACAAATAGCTTGTCCGGTTTTACTCCTCCTGTATTCTATTTGCCAGGCTTCATCAATCATACTCCATTTTAAATCGTACATATCATGAAAAACCATTCCTCTGCAATACAAACTGATTAACAGAATATCCAGCGACTGTCTTTGACTATCGGATAAAGATAAGCCTAATTCAGCATCGAAGAGTTTAGACAACATCTTTAGAGGTAATGCTCTTTTAACAGTTGCTCTCTTTTGTATACGTAATCCAATAAACGGATTTGGTAAATTAAGATCGATATATTCTTTTTTCTTAACGGCTATATTAAATAAAGCTCTCAGACCTCTAAAATAGAAATCTACCGTTTGGGCTTTATCTGAATGTTTTTTTTCAAGCCAGAGGATGTACTCTTCAACCTTATTCTTATCTAGATCTGCTAAATAAAAAGACTCTGTTGATTCGCCCAAAAATGAAACGAACTTATTGATACAACTAACATAATTAGATCCAGTATAAAATTGACCTTCATTTTTTTTCTTTTTTGCGATTTCCTGAAAAACAATTGATACTTTTTCCGACCCTTGCATAATTTCCTTTTTTTTCATACAAATAATGTTTTACAATTTTTGACACGCAAAGATTGTGTAAAACTTATAATTTTTAATTTACTTGAATCATCGATTATAGATTCTAGTCGAATAAAAGCGTCCGAAAGGAGCCCATTATTTAATGGGAATAAAGTAGAAGTTTCTGAAAATCGGCTTCCTGAACATTTGCAAAGGATGAAGAAAAATAACTGAAGAATGATTAATTAGTTTCTTCTAAAATCATATTATTCTGTAGTTTTATTATTAAAATACCCTTCTACTACAATGAATGCTTAAATTTGTCTATTAAAAAGGAAATAACAAATAGTTTAATTTGAATGAAAAGAATCACCGTTACTATAGGTTTAATAATAGCTTCATACACCATGCAGGCACAAAGTTTTAGAGACATTTTTGCTGCCGTGAAAAGCGAAAATCGTCTTGATACAATAATTTCTCTTGATAGGGAAAATGAATTCGGATCTTTACCGCTAACAATTATTAAAGGGAAAAATCCAGGACCTGTATTTACTATCGTAGCAGGAATACACGGATACGAGTATCCTCCGATTGTAGCAGTTCAGGAATTAATGAAAGAGATAGATGTAAAACGCCTTAACGGAATGCTCATTATTCTACCTGTGGCAAATACTGCATCATTTTTCAAACGTTCTCCTTTTGTCAATCCCATTGATCAAAAAAATCTGAATACCTCTTTTCCCGGTAAAGCATCAGGTTCCATTACCGAACATATTGCCCATTGGATGACTACAGAAATTATTGCTAATTCCGATGTATTTCTGGATATTCACGGGGGCGATGCCAGTGAAGATCTGCTACCGTTTATCTGTTATTACAACAGCGCAGACCAGAAAGAAAATACCGAAAAAGCCCGACTATTAAGTGAAGCTTCAAGAATGCAATATGTTGTATCTTATCCTTACAGCCTTACCAAAACAGAACCTGCAAAATATGCTTTTAAACAAGCCGTACAGGCCGGAAAAGTAGCATTGAGTATTGAAGCCGGAAAATTAGGAACGGTGCAGCAAGAAAATGTGGAACTGATTAAAAGTGCTGTATATAATATACTCAATTACTCAGGTAATTATAAAGCAAAACAAGAAACAACTCAAGTAAGACAGATATATCTGAATAATCAATCTTATGTGAGAGTGCCCCAAAGAGGTCTCTTTTACAGTTCTATAAAAAGTGGAGATCGGGTAACCAAAGATCAGAAGATTGGTCACATCACAGATGTATTTGGAAATGTAATCGAACAAATAATAGCTCCGGAAAGCGGGACCGTACTTTATAAAGTGGGAACGCCACCTGTTAATAAAGATGAGACTTTGTTTTGTATTGGGTATTAAAAAGAGCCTCAATAAGAAAAATAAGCATTTCCTTGGTCAAAAAATCGCTATCTACCGGTGGGAAAGGCTCCTTTATTTTCAGGACATTTCAATAAACTATTTACTGACTTCCTCTAATTTGTTTAAATCTTCGTTATCCAACATCAAAGATGGAGCTGATAAAATTGTTTGTAATTGAGATAAATTCGTCGCACTTACAATCGGTGCCCCGATATTTTTCTTGTGTAAGAGCCAAGCTAGGGAAATCGTTGCAGGCGTGGTATCGTGCTTCTCTGAAACGGCATCTAAAGCATCCAAAATAGCCAATCCTTTTTCGTTCAGATAAGTTTCGGCTCCGCCGCCGCGAACACTTTTTCCTAAATCTTTTTTACTGCGGTATTTTCCGGTTAGGAAGCCGGATGCCAAAGCATAATAAGGGAAAACAGTCAATCCGTATTTTTCAACCAAAGGAGCATAAGTAGTTTCATAGCCTGATCGTTCTATCAAATTATAATGCGGTTGCAAAGCCACATATTCAGGCAATCCGTTTTTCTGCGAAGCTTCAAAAGAAGCCTGCAATCTTTCGGGCGTTATATTCGAAGCGGCAATGTAACGTATTTTTCCGGCTTTGATGGCTTCGTGGTAAGCGGACAAAGTTTCTTCAACAGGCGTAGTTCCATCATCAAAGTGAGTATAATACAAGTCGATGTAATCTGTTTGCAAACGCTGCAAAGATTCATCCAATGTTTTCAATATATAGGCTTTGCTCACGTTCGGAACGGATTTCACACTGGTCTGGCTGCCTACTTTCGTCGCCAATACGATTTGATCACGGTTGCCACGGACTTTCATCCATTTTCCGATAATGGTTTCCGAAATACCGGGAAGCCCCAGCCACCAACTGTATGCATCAGCAGTGTCTATAAAATTGACGCCACCGCCTAACAATGCATCTAACATTTCGAAAGACTGAGCTTCGTTCAGTGTCCAACCAAATACGTTACCTCCAAAGTTGATTTTAGACACTTGTAAATCCATGTTGCTGATGATTATTTTATCCATATATTCGACCTTTATTATTTCAACAAAAATACATAATTTTGATTATCAAAATACATTGGTTTCCTTAAGGAAATAAAAATTGCAGATTATTATTTCTTCGCAGGTAATTTACCTGAGTTAATGAGGAATATTTACCTTGAATATCAACCATATGAAATCATTGGCACACCTCAAATGATCAGAAGTTTTAGTACCATAATTATCATGCAGTGTATCCATCTAAAAATAAAAAAATGAAAATGAGAAAAATATTATATTTATCTATCTGTATGTTGACTTTAGTGGCTTGCAATAAAGCCAAAAGCGGTTCGCAGGAAGAAGTCGCCAAAATCGTACAAATACCTCTTGGAGAAAATGAGGAAGAACACGGTTGTCTGGAGTCTGCCGGATATACTTGGAGTAAATTAAAACAAAACTGCATTCAGCTTTTCAATGAAGGACAAAGGCTAAATCCGATTGAAACAAAACAAGATGAAGCCTTGCTTAGTGCTTTTATCCTATTCAACGAAGACCGAACTGGGATTGAATTATTTATACCAAATCGAAAAGGCAGCCAAGTAGTAGGTAGATTAGATACCGAAGACGTTTATCAAAATGAGACATACAGATTTGATGTCAAAGAAGCTACTTTGTATATAAATGGCAGTAAGAAATATAAAGCCGAGCAGTAGTTTGGGCTAACAACACAGCAACTATAAAAAAGCAATGTGTAGCATTGTCCTTTTATTATTCTTTAAATAAAGTCAATTCATGCATAATTTTCACATTATCACAGGCGGTCCGGGTGTTGGAAAAACCACCTTAATAAAAGCATTGAGCAGCAAAGGATTTTTGACTGTAGCAGAAGATGCCCGGCAAATAATCAAAACACAAATGGACATAAAGGGGCAAGGGCTTCCTTGGAAGAACAAACCTTATTATACTAAATTGATGCTGGATGCGGCGATAAAATCGTATAGTCAGATTTGCACATTACAATACAACGAACCTGTTTTTTTTGACAGAGGTTTGTTGGACACTGTTTGTTATATGCGGATGGAGGGCATACCTGTTTCGGAAGATATCGAAAGAATGATACGGAAATATCGATACGCACCAACCGTTTTTATACTTCCACCATGGAAAGAGATTTATGAAACAGATGATGAGCGAAGACAAAATTGGGATGAGGCTTTTCAGACCTTTTCGGCAATGCAAGAAACATATTTGAATTATGGTTATAGTATCATCGAAGTGCCTAGAGATGATGTGGAAAAACGAGTGGAATTTGTTATGGGACATACTGTACAATAATTGTTTTTTAGATATTTATATAACAAACATTACAAAGTATATATTATTTAACAGATATTAGCTGATTCACACTTTGGAAATAATGTAAATTTGTTGAATTTTAAAAAAAGAAATGTATAAAATACTTTTATCCGGTTTAGTGGCAGGTCTTTTGTTGATCTCTTGTCAAAATGAAAATAAAAAGGCAAACAACGAACAAAATGCTGTAGAAAACACAACTCAAGAAAGTGGAAGTTACTTTGATATCATTACTGAAACACCCTATAATATTCCGGCTCAGTGATTTGACGAAACGGCTCAAGCTTTGGCACATGCCAGTGGATGTTTTATTGAAACAGATCTCTCTAAAACAGGTTCGGTAATCGTAAAGCCTGTCAAAGGCAAACTGAGTATTCGTGATGCCGTCCAAATGGCAATTAAAGGTACGGATCTTAAGATTACGAGCACAAGCCCGGATCGCTTAAATGTAGAATTAAAATAATAATACCAATCTTATTATCTATTTTAAAATTTTCGTGAGCGATAGACAACGATCTCGGGAATTCTTATTTGTACCGATCAAGTTCGGTCTTAAAAATAAGATGATGACCATGATTACTTCTACATCTAATATTAAGAAAAAAATCAAGTCTGAACATACTTTACAATAGTATCGGAATGCACTTCAATTGTGTTAATCACTGGTATGGTGACATCAGAGGGATGAATCAAAAACAATATCTTAAAATGAAAACTCAAAAGTTTATCGGTTGGGGAAATTATAATTAAAGGATTTGCTATTTCAATGGATGTTCAATACAGGATCTTTATTGATCCTTTTTCGAATCTAAAAAGTTAGTTTATGTGCGATTATAACTAAATTAAAAAAGATTTTAAATTGCACAAAATTCCAGAATTTTAGTTGTCTTAAACGAAACTTTTATATCCTTACAAAGGATAAGTCGCTCTTTTAATTTATGCAAAGATTAAGCAAACTTACGAAGTTCGCTCGTTTCTAAATCGTTACCTGTTAGCAGGTATTGTTTTTCAAAGCGCTAAAAATCAGCTAGCTATAAGAAATAGTGTGTCTTGCCATGTGAAAAGTTAGATTCTTTTTGATACCACAAACATCAGCAATTTCTTTAAGATATGAGTTCATACGTTGATTACTAAGTATAGGTATCAATCTGCCATTTTTTGCTTTGCCTTGGTATTTTCTTATAATCATTTTTGGAATATCAAGAAGCAAAATATGACTCAATGTATCCGTTTTCTGACGAGCTGTTACAATCCATTCTTTCCCATCCATTTTTATAATATTCTCATGAGTAAGATTTGCTACATCAATATAAGCTAATCCTGTAAAACAGGAAAATATAAATATATCACGTACATTAACTAAACGCTGAGTGGCAAACTCTTTATGCATAATAGCATCTATCTCTTCATCTGTAAGGAATCCACGATCTACTCTTTTAGTTTTAAAGTGAATATTAAGAAATGGATCGTGGTTGATAATACCAGTCTTACGACCAAAAATAACAACAGTTTTAAGAGTCTTTAAAGTCTTTGTTGCAGTATTAAAACTTTGACCAACTATAGTCTTCAGATAAACATCAAAGTCATGAATAACAATAGGAGTTAGTTCTATGATATTTAAGTCAATGCGTGCGTATTTTTGCTCTATAAATTTTGCAAAATGTCGTTTACATATATCAAACTTACGATAATTAGCCTTGCTCACACCATTATCTATCTGTAAAAACAAATCATTATTATACTTTGAAAACAAAGACAGAACTGTTTCCATTTTCTCTTGTTTACCAAGAAATTCAGATTTTATACGCCCTAAACTCAATTCTTCGGAAAACTCTAATCTTTGAAATATCATTTGAAGATCAGCAGTAATACTTGCTAACTGTGCATTTGTAGCAAGTTCTTCTCTAGTCCGTCCTCTTACCTTACCTAGCTTACTATCCCATATATCTGGCACAACCGAAACCCCTGTTGAGCCAACTTGGACTCTTTCCCCATTCAGATGAATACGCATCATAACGGAAGCCTTACCGTCTTTATTCAAATAATTGCTACGTAAATAGAAACTAGTTCTAAAAATACTTTTCATACTTACAAATTTTTAATACAGAAGTAAGATGTGTT